>JAAWCL010000036.1 GCA_022793235.1 Bacilli bacterium
CATACGTGCCTTCGTTAACCAATCACTCCAATCATAATATAAAAGAGTGTAACGTTCAATCCTGATCAGTTGATTTACTTATTACACTTTTATAGTACCAAACAGTGCCTAATAATGAAAAATATGCTATAATAACCAAAAACTTGATACTTAAAAATAAACGTAGTATTATAAAGAACATAAGAAAATTTATAAAAGTAAAAATACATATTTTTTAAATGAAAAAAGGAGGATAAAATAAAATGTTTAATCTAGTATCAAAATTTGAACCAAATGGAGACCAACCTAAAGCGATTGAAGCGTTAGTAAGAGGAGTAAAAGATGGAAAAAAACATCAAGTATTATTAGGAGCAACAGGAACAGGAAAAACCTTTACAATAGCAAACATCATTCAAAAAACAGGTAAAAAAACGTTAGTATTAGCACACAATAAAACACTAGCAGGACAACTTTATAGCGAATTTAAAGAATTATTTCCTAACAATGCAGTTTGTTATTTTGTTTCCTACTATGATTATTATCAACCAGAAGCCTATGTTCCATCAACTGATACATACATAGAAAAAGACTCATCCATAAATGATGAAATAGATGAGCTTAGACACTTTGCAACAAGTAATTTATTATCAAGAGATGATGTAATAGTAGTAGCGAGTGTATCTTGCATCTATGGTATAGGAGAAGTAGAAGAATATAAAAATAAAATGTTAACACTAGCAGTAGGAGAAGAAATAAAAAGAGACAAAGTTTTAACAAAATTAGTAGAGATGCTTTATGAAAGAAATGATTTAGACTTTAAAAGAGGAACATTTAGAGTAAGAGGAGATATCCTAGAAATCATTCCAACAAACCAAAATACTACAGGATATAGAGTAGAATTTTTTGGTGATGAAATAGATAGAATTAGTGAAATTGATAGTTTAACAGGAAATATTATAACGAATAAAAAAAGTATAAGCATATTCCCAGCAAGTCACTTTGTAATAAGTGATGATAAACTACATGCTGCAGTAGACAGAATAAAAGAAGAATTAAAAAACAGAGTACAATACTTTAAAGAAATGAACAAACCATTAGAAGCAGAAAGGATAGAGCAAAGGACAAATTATGATATAGAAATGCTAGAAGAAACAGGATTTTGCACAGGAATTGAGAATTATTCAAGACCAATGGCAGGAAGAGAAGAAGGAGAAACCCCGACTACTCTTATAGATTTTTTAGGAGATGACTTCTTATTAGTAGTAGATGAGTCTCATGTAACCCTACCCCAAGTAAGAGGCATGTATAATGGAGATAGAGCTCGTAAGATGAATTTAGTCGATTTTGGTTTCAGACTACCAAGTGCCCTAGATAATAGACCCTTAAAATTTGATGAATTTGAAAAGAAAGTAAATCAAGCTATTTATGTCTCTGCAACGCCAGGAGATTATGAACTAGAAAAAACCAATAGTGAATTTGTAGAACAAATCATTCGTCCAACAGGATTACTAGATCCAACAATTGAAATTAGAAAAACAGAAGGACAAATAGATGATTTAATAAATGAAATAAAAATAAGAATAGAAAAACAAGAAAGAACGCTCATCACAACTTTAACTATCCGTATGGCAGAAGAACTTACAAATTATTTAAAAGAAACAGATATAAAAGTAGCTTATTTACATGCAGAAGTAAAAACATTAGAAAGACTACAAATAATTCATGATTTAAGAACAGGAAAATACGATTGCGTAGTAGGGATAAATTTATTACGTGAAGGAATTGATATACCAGAAGTTTCACTTATTGCTATATTAGATGCTGATAAAGAAGGATTCTTAAGAAGTGAAAGAAGCTTAATCCAAACAATTGGTAGATGTGCAAGAAATGAAAATGGACATGTTATTATGTATGGAGATAAAATAACAGATAGTATGCAACATGCTATAAATGAAACAGCACGTCGTCGCCTAATTCAGGAAGAATACAACAAAGAACATAATATTACTCCAAAAACAATCCAAAAAGAAATAAGAGATGTAATTTCAAATATTGATACTTCAAAAGATAAAAAAATAAAAATGTCTAAAAAAGAACAAAAGATACATATAGAAAATTTAGAACAGGAAATGAAAGAAGCAGCCAAAAACCTAGATTTTGAAAGAGCAATGGAATTAAGAGATATCCTATTTGAACTAAAGACAAAATAAATTAAAAAATTTGGAATCAAAAAGAAACCAAATTTTTTATTATGAAAACACAGTTTTTCATTTAAAACTACCTACTGTGCAAGTGAGAAATCAAAAAAGTGAAAGCATTCAAAAAACTCTACAAGCTTTTTTTAATACAAGTACCCACTTCATCAAAATCAGAAGAGATTCGTTCATGAACTTTATTATAATAATGCTTATTCCATAATTGCCCATCCATATAATAAGATTCTAATTGCACACCAACTAAATTAGAAAGGCAATGATTAAGAAGAAGAGCAGATGTATGAAAAGAATAGGCTGAAGTGGTAACACTAGCATAAGAAGTTGAAAATAATTCTTCATAAATTTTATTAAGAACAAGAGTATCTAGACCATTATATTGACATAAAAAATCGAGTCCAACTTCGATTTCAGCATGAAGATGATTAGCATGTGTGTGAAGAATATTTACAAAGCCATGATATTTTTCATGATGATCTAAAAGAATATAAGTAGAATGCATAAGAAAATTCAATAAAGAAAAGTCTCCCTCAAAACTCTGTAATATATATTTATCCATTCCAAGTGGTTTAGTGAAATGTTCTCTATCCATCATAGCAAGTGTATGTTCAAATAAAACAGAGGAAATATCAACTCCAACTTGATCAAATACCATAGGACTAATCAATTTATAGTCACGACCTACAGAAAGCACATCATCTAAACATTGTTTATTAGTTCGAAATATAGAAGTTTTATAAGAAGGACAATCAGGAAGAGTAAAAGAATCATCTGAGAACATACCAGGAACATGTTGAAATAACAACGAAGAAACAGCATTTTCTCCATCAAGGGAAGAAAAGGGAATTTGACCATAATATCTCATATTAGATGAAGTAATAACTTGAAGTATATTTTTATCATGGCTAGAAACACTACAGGAAATATTATGAATATTTAAATGATGAACATATTCTAAATAATTATTTAAAATCTCCCCTAAATGAACAGGAAAAGCATCTCCCAAATCTTTATCTAAGAATAAGTATAAATTAGCACATGAATTCGACCAAACAATATCACTTAATCCAATAATTGCAGGGATTGTATTCTTATACTTTATAGAAAAAGAAAATTCTAAATCTGGAATATCATAATAATATTGCTCTAAAAATTTTTCAAATACACATCTAGAGATACCAGGTAATAAGAAATGATTCATAGAAAAGGAAAAAGAAGGAATAGAAAACGAAATAGATTCTACTAATTTATGTACAGGATTGATAAAAGTAATTTCTTCTGTAATGTATAAGCCTAAAGAATTGTCCACCCACTTTTTATATTTTTGAATAATCAAATTTTTATCTTTTTCATCAATAAAATTAGAATTAAGTTCCAAACGAATAGAGGCAGTATGAGCCATCTCATTTATGTTATAAAGTCCAATAAAACCAGTATAGCTACCATCAATATAAACAATAGAAGCTCGATATTCTTCTGGCATAGAATCTATAATGCTAAGTGCCTCTGAAGAATCAAGTAAAGAATTTTTCATAATTAATTCCTTAGATAATTCCTTGTATAAATCAAAACTACCAATTCTAAAACGATTTGCCACGATTTTAGGAATAAATAAATTTTTCATAAAAATCCACCCCTTTGAAATAAGCTCTATTATAACAAAAAAATAATATTTTGACTATAGAAAATTGTTATAATAAAAAGATAGACATAAATAGCAAAAAAATATTTTACTTATTATGATCAATTTTTCCTAAAACATAGTCAGAATTGCAGAAAATAAATAAATTTTCTCAAATAAAAGAATTAAAAGGTAAAATTAAACCAAAATGATAAATAGACAGTTCAATAAAAAAATGCATAGAAATTAAAAAAAGGTATAATAGGGTAAGAGTAAAAAATGAAATATTAAATAAGGAGAATCAATGAAAAAATTAATAAAAGAAAATTTAAAATATATAATTATATTCGCCTTACTGATGGGTTGGATATTGTTATCTTCTCTAACAAGCCATGACTTTTTCTGGGGGTATAGTTTTAGCTTTAATACTGCAAATGGACAAATACCTTATAAAGATTTCAATATGATAGCAACTCCCTTTTCTACTCTTATACTAGCATTCTTTCTTTTTATATTTGGAAAAAGTATTCATACTTATGCAATAATTTATTCTCTTCTGATCACAGGATTTACCATTCTATTAGATAAACTTTACAAAGAAAAAGGTTGGCTTATGCTTTTCTTACTATGGAGTCCATTTTGTATACAACCAGTATTTATTGCAACAAGTCCTTATAATATTTTAGTAATCTTTTTATCACTAATACTAATTTATTTAGAAAAGAAACAAAAAAGTCCTCTGATAATAGGACTAGTTTTAGCACTAATATTTTTCACTAAACAAAACATTGGAATATTACTCATAATAGCAGAAATCATTTTCTCTTATAAAAATAAAAAAGATAGAATGCAAAAAGCAATAGGATTTTTAGGAATAACAAGTATATTTTTATTCTATTTTATTCTAACAAAATCACTATATCCCTTCATAAATCAGACTTTTTTAGGGTTATTTGATTTTGCAAAAGAAAATACAACATATCATGGAATATTCTTTTATTTATCACTATTACTAATTATAATAGACATAATCTTGTTCATAAAAAACAAAACCATAGAAAATGCAATTTTATTAGCAAATACATTCCTAGCTATATCTGTGTATGATGGTACACATTTTTTACTAACACTAGCAACATCAACTTTATTAATAACAAATACAAAAAAAATATCTTTAAAAAAAATAAATTTTCCCATCTTACTTCTAAGTATAGAAAGTATCCTAATAGGAGTAATAATATTTCAAAACTTTAGTAAAGAACACATCTATCCTACAAAAATAAAATATTTAAATTACTTTTATCATCCAAAGTCTGTAATAATAGAGAATAAAAAATTAAAAGAATATATAGAAGAAAAAAACTATAAAAACATAGTAATCTTTGATAGCAACTCCTATTATTATAAAATAACAAACGAGTGGAAAGTAAATAAATACTTAGATTTAATGAACGAAGGAAATTATGGAAAAAATGGGAGTATAGAAGCCATAAATGAAATAAAACAAGTAAAAGAAGAAGCCGTCTACTTCTTTAATTTAAAACTAGTAGAAGAATTTAAAAAACAGAAAAATAGTCAATTAGATATAAAAACACTAAAATGGTTCCTAAAAAATGCAAAAAAAATAGATGAAATAGGAAAATTTTCAATATATAAATATCAAGTAAAAAAAGAAAAAGACCATTCAAAATAATTTGTAAAATACTATCTCAAAAAAATAGAAAATATGTTATAATAAGGCCTAGGTGAAACAAGTATGGATAAAATAATAATTAAAGGAGCCAGAGAAAATAACTTAAAAAATGTTTCTCTAGAGTTACCAAAAAACAAATTAATTGTCATGACAGGTGTATCAGGAAGTGGAAAAAGTAGTTTAGCCTTTGATACGATTTATGCAGAAGGAGAACGAAGATATATGGAAAGTCTGTCAGCATATGCTAGACAATTTCTAGGAAATAGTGAAAAACCAGATGTCGATTCCATAGAAGGATTAAGTCCTGCAATTAGTATAGATCAGAAAACAACAAGTAAAAATCCAAGATCAACAGTAGGAACAGTAACAGAAATATATGATTATTTGAGATTGTTATTTGCAAGAGTAGGAACATCTTATTGTCCCAATCATCATATTCCAATAACAAGACAAAGTGTAGAAGAAATGGTAACCAAATTAAAAGAATATGAAGAAGGTACGAAAATGATTATTATGTCTCCAGTAGTAGATGGAGAAAAAGGAACCCATAAGGAACTATTGGAGAATTTAAGAAAAGAAGGATATATAAGAGTTCGCATTAATGAAGAAAATTACGATTTATCAGAAGAAATAAATCTAGAAAAAAATAAAAAAGATAAAATAGAAGTAATAATAGATAGAATTATATTAAAAGAAGAAAGCCTTTCTCGTCTAACAGAAGCAATAGAAAGTGCTACAAAACTATCAAATGGAAAAGTAATCATAGAGATTTTAGGAGAAAATCATAAAGAACTAGTATTTTCAGAACATTTCGCATGTCCCTATTGTGAGTTTTCTCTAGCAGAACTTGAACCACGTACATTCAGTTTCAATGCCCCTTATGGAGCTTGTCCAGATTGTAAAGGTCTGGGAGTCAAATTACAAATAGATGAGGACTTAATCATACCAGATAAAAGTTTAAGTATAAATGAAGGCTGTATAAAAACCTTAAATGATGACCAAGACAGTATTGACTATAAGAAATTAGAATGTGTTTGTAAACATTATAAAATAAATATGGATAAACCTTTCAATAAATTAACAAAAAAAGAACAACAATATATTTTATATGGAACAGATGAAATCATTAACTTTAAATATCAATCAAAAAGTGGAAACAATTACAACAGTAAAGATTATTATGAAGGAATTATTAATAATTTAGAAAGAAGATACATGGAAACTAGTAGTACTTGGATTCGTGACTGGTTAGAAAATTACATGGTCGAACATAGTTGTGAAACTTGTGAAGGTGCAAGGTTAAAAGAAGAAGTGTTAACAGTTTTAATTGGCGAAAAAAATATTTATGAAGTAACATGTATGAGTATAAAAGAACTAATCAAATTTTTTGATAATCTAAAATTATCTGAAGAAAAAACAAAAATAGCAGATTTAATTTTAAAAGAAATAAAAGCAAGGCTTTCTTTTCTAGCTAATGTAGGTTTAGAATATTTGACCTTATCAAGAAGTGCAGCAACACTATCAGGAGGAGAATCACAACGAATAAGACTAGCAACTCAAATTGGCTCTAGATTAACAGGAGTCCTATATGTTTTAGATGAGCCAAGTATCGGACTTCACCAAAGAGATAATGAAAAACTAATCAAATCTATGCAAGAAATGAGAGACTTAGGAAATACTTTAATAGTTGTAGAGCATGACACAGATACAATGCTTGCAGCAGATTACCTAGTAGATATTGGTCCAGGAGCAGGAGAAAATGGAGGAACAGTGATGGCTCATGGTACTCCAAAAGAAGTAATGAAAGATAAAAAAAGTTTAACAGGACAATATTTAAGTGGAAAAAGAAGTATTGAAGTTCCACAAACAAGAAGAAAAGGAAATAAAAAATGCATTCAAATAAAAGGGGCAGCAAGTCACAATCTAAAAAATATTGATGTCAAAATTCCTTTAGGAACCCTAACTTGTATTACAGGTGTATCAGGAAGTGGAAAAAGTAGTTTAATAAATGATATTATGTGTAAAGAAATTGCTCAAAAATTATATAAAAGTAAAGAAAAACCAGGAAAACATAAAAAAATGCTAGGAATTGAAAATTTAGATAAATTAGTAGCTATTTCTCAAAATCCAATAGGAAGAACTCCAAGAAGTAATCCCGCCACTTATACAGGTGTATTTGACGATATAAGAGAATTGTTTACCACAACAAAAGAAGCAAAAATGCATGGATTTGAAAAAAATAGATTTTCCTTTAATGTAAAAGGGGGAAGATGCGAAGCTTGTCGTGGAGATGGAGTAAAAAAAATCGAAATGCACTTTTTACCAGATGTATACGTTCCTTGTGAAATTTGTCATGGAACGAGATATAATAAAGAAACATTAAGCATAAAATATAAAGAAAAAAACATTGCAGAAGTTTTAGAGATGCGTGTAACAGAAGCCTTAAAATTTTTTGAAAATATTCCCAAGATAAAGCATAAACTACAAGTATTAGAAGATGTAGGCCTTGGATACATAAAATTAGGACAAAGTGCACCAACCTTATCAGGTGGAGAGGCAGAAAGAGTAAAATTAGCAAAAGAATTACAGAAAAAAGCAACAGGAAAAACGCTATTTGTCTTAGATGAACCAACCACAGGATTACATATGGAAGATATCAAATGCCTGCTTGCAATTTTACATAAAATAGTAGATAATAAAGATACTGTAGTAGTAATAGAACATAATCTTGATGTAATAAAAACAGCAGACTATATAATAGATCTAGGACCAGAAGGTGGAGATCTTGGAGGGGAAATTGTAGCAGAAGGAACACCAGAAGAAATCATAAAAAATAAAGCATCTTATACAGGTAAATTCCTAGAAAAAATGTTAGAAAATGGGTGAGAAGATGAGATTAATTATAAAAGAAAAAGGAAAAATACGTCTAAATAAATTTTTAGATTGGTTAATCTATATGTTCTTTTATACATTAATTCTCATAATTGTATCCAAAATTTTCGATAGTATGTACATTGATACAAAACATTACTATATTTACTGTATGTTAATAACTTTAATCGTATATATTCTAAATAAGACAATAAAACCAGTTCTAGTTAAGCTTACAATTCCAATTACAGGAATAACTTTAGGACTATTTTATCCATTTATTAATCTTTTTATTTTGAAAGTAGCAGATTGGATTTTATCCTCTCACTTCAATTTAGAAAATTTCTTCATAGCATTAATTATTTCTATTTTAATATCAGTAAGTAACTTCCTAGTAGATGGTGTAATTATAAGACCGATTTTAAGGAAATTCAAAAAAGATGGTGATAAAATTGAATAGAGTAGCTCTAGATTTAGGTATATTTCAAATTTATTGGTACTCTCTATTTATTCTATTCGGAATAATAGGAGCCTTTTTTGTAATAAATAAGGAAATAAAAAAGCATAACATTTCAAAAGACTTAATATTTGATATGAGCTTTTATGCCTTAATTATAGGAATAATAGGAGCCAGATTATATTATGTAATATTTAATTTGGATTATTATTTAAAATATCCCATAGAAATATTAGCCGTTTATAAAGGAGGTCTAGCTATTCATGGAGGTGTAATAGCGGGAGCTCTTTTCATTCTTTATTACACTAGAAAACATAAACTAAATACTTTAAAAATATTAGATATTATCGTAGTAGGTTTGATTCTTGGACAAGCAATAGGAAGATGGGGAAATTTTTTAAACCAAGAAGCCTATGGAGTGGAAACAACCTACCAAGCTTTAAAAAATATCCATATCCCAGATTTTATAATAAAAGGAATGTATATAGATAAAACATATTATACTCCTACATTTTTATATGAAAGTATATGGAATATAGTAGGATTTATTCTATTAATAGGAATAAGAAAGATAAAAAAGTTAAAAGTAGGAACATTAAGTAGTTGCTATTTAATTTGGTATTCTTTAGCCAGATTTTTTATAGAAGGATTAAGAACAGATAGTCTTATGCTTTATAACCTAAAAATAGCCCAACTTATATCGGTAATTGCAATAATAATAGGAGTGCTATTATTAATATATAGTAACAAGAAGAATGACAAATACCATAGGATAGAAAGGAAATGTTAGAACATGAAACATAATGTAATAATAATAGGAGCAGGAGTAAGTGGAATGACTGCAGCGCTTTACTTAAAACGTGCAGGAATAGATTGCATTATAATAGAAAAAGAGATGCCAGGAGGTCAAATAAATTACACATCAACTATTGAAAATTATCCAGGTTTTGCTAATATTTTAGGATCAGACCTTGCTATAAATATATATAAACAGATAACAGATATAGGTGTAGAAGTTCTTTTTGATGAAGTAATAGAAGTAAAAAATGAAAAAAATAAAAAAATAGTAATAACTAAAAACCAAAAATTAGAAACAGAATATTTAATTATAGCAACAGGAAGAAGTCCCAAAAATTTAAATGTAAAGGGAGAAGAAAAGTTAAAGAACAAAGGAATTAGTTACTGTGCAATTTGTGATGGTTCCCTCTATAAAGATAAAGAAGTAGTAGTAATAGGTGCAGGAGCAAGCTCGATTAAAGAATCACTCTATTTATCAAATATCTGTAAGAAGGTAACAATATTAAATAGAAGAGATGAATTTAGAAAAACAGAAGATACAAAAGAATTAACAGACCAAAAAAATATCGAAATAAAATATAATAGCGAGGTAAAAGAATTTGTAGGAGAAAAAAAATTAGAAGAGATAAATCTAAAAAATGGAGAAAAACTAAAACCAGATGGTTGTTTCATTTTTATAGGATACAATCCTAAAACAAATATTTTTAATAATTTAAATATAACAAATAAAGAAGGATATATAGAAATAAATAAAAAATTTGAAACAAAAATAGAAAATATATACGCAATAGGAGATGTAACAACTCATCCAATTTTTCAAATAATCACTTGTATGAGTGATGCTATAACAGCAAGTTTTGATATTATAGAGAAAATAAATAAAGATAAAAGTAATTAATACTTTTCCTCTTTTTTGTATGGATTAAAATAGTATAATAAAAAGAACAAAATGACTTTTTATAAGAACTTTGATAAAATTTAGAAGGAGATGAATTTATGTCTAAAAAAAATATATCATATGGTTCAAAAATAAAAAACGAAATAACAACTCTAAATTATTCAAGTTCAGAAAAGATATCCTTACTTTCAGGTTTTATTAGAAATAATGGCTATTTACAAAACAATAAACTATATCTAACAACAGAAAATGATAAAATATCTACAATGATACAAAACACAATAAATAATTTATATGAAATAAATACAAAAGTCACAAAAAAAGAAAATATTAATCTTTTTAAAACAAAATTAAACCTATTAGAAATAGAAGAAAAAATAGACTTCATTCTACAAGATATAGGTTATTATAACAAAACAAATGAATATTTGGAAATACCATCCACCTATATTACAGGATCAAATGAAGAAATACGTTCCTATTTAAGAGGAGTCTTTTTATCTTCTGGAAGTATAAATGATCCCACTTCTTCTTACCACCTAGAATTTACCATAAATCAAAAAAATGAAGCAGTTTTTATTCAAAGGTTATTAAATATATTTGACTTGAACGCTAAAATATTAAATAGAGATAAAGGTTATATGATATATATAAAGGAATCAGAAAAAATATGTGATTTTTTAAAAATAGTAGGAGCAAGTAATTCAGTACTATATTATGAAAATATTAGAATATATCACGAAGAAAAGAACAAAACAAATAGACTGAATAACTGTGAACAAGCAAATGTAGATAAAGTAATTTTAACCGCTACAAAACAATTAGAACAGATAAAAAAAATAGAAGAAAAGATGAGTATAGATTTACTTGATGAAAAATTGAAAGAAGTAATAATATATAGAAAAAAATATCCAGAAGTATCATTGAAAGAATTAAGTGAAATTATATCATTAGAAACAGGAAAAACAATTACAAAGTCAGGATTAAATCATAGATTAAGAAAAATAAAGGAATTAGCAGATCGTTTAATCTAAAAATATTGACAAACGCAGTGAGTATTTTTATAGTAACCCACTATACAAACAACGATCTTACAAATAAGAAAGGGAATAAGAAAATGATAACAAGACAAGAAATAGAAGAAGCAAAGAAAGAAGACGTAGAAAATACACAAAAACTAAATGATTTAGTAAAAAGAATGTGTGCTGAATTGGAAGTTTATTTAATAAAAAAGAAAAGAGGCTATCTATATAAATTACAACAACTACTTGGAAATGGTAATGTTGATCCAATTTATAACTTAGAAATAGAATTTTTTATACAGAATGAAACATATTTAAAAAAGTTTAATGAAATAGCAAAAAAATATGATTACTTTTTTAAAGGTGACATTCAAAATGTTTTAACCTCGCTTACTACAAGTACAAATCTAGAAGAAGATATCAAAGTCTTTAAAAGATTTCTTTTAATAAATGAAATCAAAAAGAAAGATGATACTTATGAATTAGAAACAGAACAAGGAAAAATTGTATTCCAAGATGCTAAAAAAAGATATCCAAAAGAAACAGAAAAAATGATAGAAGAAGCAAAGAAACGGCATGAAGATACCTACAAAATGTATGGACTCGATTATTCATGTCACTTAACAGCCCTTGAATTTATAAAAGCACATAGAAACGATTATTTAATTACTTGTATGTGTCCTCGTATTTTTAATTCAACATGGTGGCTTCACAGTTATATTTTAACTCAAGATGAAAATACAGTAATAGATTTTGCTAATAATATTATTATGGAAAGAAAAACATTTAATACACTTTTTGAACCAAATGAAGTACTAAAAGTTAGACAGATAGATTTTGAAAGATATAGAAAGCAATTAGAATGGATATATCCAGATGTACCTTACAATGAGGCAAACATGCATAAAAATTTAGTGTTAACAGAAAGAGCCAAACAACTGCAAAAAAGAAAAAGTAACTAAAAAGTCATTATAGAGAACATATAATGACTTTTTGTTTAATTATATAAAACAACTTTTATGTAAGTACCTTATCAACTAAACCATAATGGAAAGCCTCCTCAGCATCAAGATAATAATCTCTTTCTGTATCTCTTTCAATAGATTTCAAACTTTTTCCTGTATTCTTAGAAAGAATGAAATTCAATTTTTGTTTGGTCTTAAGAATATGTTCAGCAGCAATTTTAATTTCTGTTGCCTGTCCTTCAGCACCCCCCAAAGGTTGATGAATCATTACTTCACAATTTTTAAGAACAGATCTTTTTCCTTTGGCACCACTACTAAGTAAAAAAGCACCCATAGAAGCAGCAAGACCCATACCAATAGTTGCAACATCACTCTTAATAAAATTCATAGTATCATAAATAGCAAAACCAGCACTAACACTTCCACCAGGAGAATTAATATATAAAGAAATATCATCATGTGATAAAGAATCTAAATAAAGAAGTTGAGCAATAATAACATTTGCACAATTATCATTAATCTCTCCAGCAAGTAGAATAATCCTGTTTTTAAGAAGTCTAGAATAAATATCATAGCTTCTTTCCCCATCCATTTCTTTTTCAACAATCATTGGAACTAAACTCATAAAATTATCACCTATAAATAATTTATCATAAATAAGAAAAATTTATACAAAATAGAGTTCGTCAAAATATGCAAATAAAAAAAAGAAATATTTCATTCTTTTATTAAAGCAATAGTTTGAAGTTCCTCTTTTGATATTCTTCCTTCTCTTTGGATATAAATTTTATTATCTTCGACTTTCACAATAGTAGAAGATATAGAATTTTCTATGTTCCCACAATCTATTATATAATCTACTTTATTGTTAAAATCATAGATGATATTTTCTATTTTTGTACCAGTTTTTTGTCCTGTAATATTAGCGCTTGGAGCAACTAGAGGTACCTTAGTATACTGAAGCAGTGTATTCAAAACTGGTTCATCAATCATACGAATAGCTATTTCATCACCGATTAATTCAGTTGACTTAAAAACCCTGTCCTTATCCTTTCTATGAAGAATAATAGTAAGTGGTCCTGGCCAAAACGTATCCATTAATTTTTGTTCAATTTGATTCGGTTGTTTAGCAACTTTATTTAACATAGTATAATTTGATATTAGAACAAGCAGTGGACGATTAAAAGACCGCCTTTTAATTTCAAAAATTTTTTTACAAGCCTCTTTATTATAAGCATTAGTACCTATTCCATAAACCGTTTCAGTTTTAAAAATAATTATTTTCCCTTTTACTATTTTCCTTGATAATTTAAATAATATATCTGGGGTAAGTTCTTGTTGTTTATAAATAATGGTTTTCATAAATACAACCTATAAAATTCATTATTTTAAAACCTTTGTATCTTGAATTGATTCTAATGTATTCTCAAAAAAAATGGAAGCTTGTACTTTAGAAATATGAGATTGATCTAACAGAAACATAAGAATTCTTGACTGATCAATGCTCCCACCGATTGTATAAGGAAGTTGCTCTTTTAAAATCCGTTGATAAAAAGGTAAACTTAATCGGTCTAAACCATCTAATTGTTTTAATTGATATGTTAAAGACTTTTTATCCACACCAATTCCCATAGATGTAATTTCTATTGTTCTATCAATAATTTTGTCATAAAAAAGCATACGTCCATATAATGACCAATTGTAGCAGTCTGGGTGCTTGAATTTATGTAAAATACTAGATTTTAATTTGTCCTCAATTCCTATAATAAAAACAGTACCATTTTCTTTTGCAATTAAACTTTCCCGTTCTATTGGAGTTTGCTTAGGATATAAAAGTTTTAATTCTTGACTTGTTACAAAAGTAATGGTTTTAGGAAGATGAACAGATATAAAAGGATATTTTTGTTTTATAAATATTGAAGTTTGTCTAATCGATTTATAAACACTTTTCACAGTATTCCTTAAATATTCTATTGTCTGATCTTCCTTACAAATAACTTTTTCCCAATCCCATTGTTCTATGAGTAAAGAGCAAGTTTCTGAAACATCCTCATCAATTCGAATTGTCTTCATTTCAGTATAAAGACCTGTATGCAGTGAAAAACCATATCTTTCCAAAATATATCGCTTCCACTTATTCAAAGAATATATAATTTCAAATTTTTCATTTTCCTTGGTAAAAGAAAGAATCTGTTGAGTATCATAGATATCTTGTAACCCAGATTCAGATTGAATAAATAAAGGAGCCTGTACCTTTCTAAGAGATAATCTAGATTCTAATTGTCTTTCAAAGAAAGATTTTATTTCATCTATTGCCTTTGTAGTTTCTAAATAATTTAATTCCTTTCTCATTTCTATAACATACCTTCTTAATTTATTATAAGTTTTCTGAGATAGATTGTAGGAACTATCTATTTTATATTTGGATTATTATCTTCTTATTTTCAAGATTATTTCTAATTTTTATCTAGCAAATAAAATATATAGATTAAATAAGATCTATACGAAAAATATAGAATAAATTTCTTATATAAAAGAATTACTTTTTAAAATATATATTCGTTAATAATAAAAATATAGTAACAATCAAACTTCTAAATTTGAGCTATTATCATAATAAAATCACCTCTCTTTTAAATAAAAAGACCCGTATCATCCTACAATAAGGACGAATACGGGTATCCGTGGTGCCACCTCAATTTATTACAAAAAACTATAATCATTATAAATATAGCTTATCAGTGTTTAGTAATCTCTATTTCAGTTCTAACAAACCTAGCAATATGATAACGGATTGCTTTTCCGAACTAGCCTACTAAGAATACACTGTTCGGTAGTTAGCTCCAAGGTGTTTGTTCTCCAAAATTTTATTATTAGTTCACACTATTCCTAACTCACTCGAATAAATGTTTTGGATACTGTTCCTCTTCAACGCAAAGATAGTATAACATGTTAATAACACTTTTGTCAAAGCTAATATAAAATGTGTTAAATATAAAGTAAAGTAATTACTTTTAATTAATAATTCGTCAAAATATGATATACTAATTATGTATAATAAAAAAAGATAAAAAGGATGGATAAAATGGAAGAGCAAATACAAATAAAAATAGAAGATAGAATATATAAAGTGACAAAAGGTACAACTTTAGAAGAATTATTATATTTAGAACAAAAAAAACATAGATATCCAATACTAATAGCTAAAGTAAACAACTCATTAAAAGAATTAAATTATAAAATTATGAAAGATAAAAAAATAGAATTCTATGACTTAACAGAATCTGCAGGAAATAGAGTTCATACAAGTGGTCTAAAGTTTGTACTCATTGTAGCAATTAAAGAACTTTTAGGGGAAGACAAAAATATTAGAATAGAGCACTCCCTAGATAAAGGCATTTATATAGAAGCTGATTTCAAAGTAGATGAAAAAACTGTAAAAGATATAGAAGAAAAAATGAGAGAAATAATACAAGAAGATAGGCCCATTACAAAGGTAACAGTTGAAAAAGAAGATGCTATAAACTATTTCAAAGAAATGAAAGACGAAGCAAAAGTAGGTGTAATTAAATACAATGTAAATAGTTATATAAATCTATATAAATTAGGAGACTATTATAATTATTTTTACAATAAAATGCCTATATCCACAAGAGTCTTACAAGCCTTTGAATTAAATTATGTAGACAATCGAGGTTTTATGTTGCGATTTCCAACTGTTTATATAAATGATAAAATTCCAGAATATACACATCATAAGAACATGTTTGAAGTCTTTAATGCCTGTAGAAAATGGAACGCTCTAATGAATATAAATAATGCGCCAGACTTAAATAAGATTGTGTCAAACAGTAATATAGAAGAACTAATAAGAATAAGTGAAAACAAATTAAATAGTGAATTTTTAGAAATAGCAAAAGATATAGTAAAAAGAAAGGAAGCAAAAATAATACTAATGGCAGGTCCTTCTTCTTCTGGAAAAACAACAAGTTCTAAAAAATTATGTATGGCATTAAAAACATTAGGAAAAATGCCTTATGCTATTTCGATGGATGATTATTTTGTAGAAAGAGAAGAAACACCTATTGGAAAAGACGGAAAACCAGATTATGAAAGTTTAGAAGCAATTGATCTAAAACTATTTGACTCACAAATAGCTTCACTATTAGCGAAGGAAAATGTAAAAATTCCAACTTACAATTTTATAACAGGCAAAAAAGAATACAAAAAATATTTACAATTAAATGAACAAAATATTTTAATAATTGAAGGAATTCATGCATTAGATAATAGAATTTTAAAAAATATCCCTAAAGAAAACAAGTATAAAATCTATACATCAGCATTAACAGAATTAAATATTGATAATCATAATAGAGTATCTACAACAGACAATAGACTACTAAGAAGAATTATAAGGGATAATAAAACTAGAGGACATAATGTAGAGCATACACTTGCAGGTTGGCACTCAGTAAGAGTAGGAGAAGAAAATTATATATTCCCATATCAAGATGAAGCGGATTACACACTAAATACAGCTTTGTTATACGAAATAGGAGTATTAAAAACATACGTTGAGCCTTTACTATATTCAGTAGAAAAAGAATCTCCATATTATGCAGAAGCAAAAAGACTAATTGATTTTTTAAGAAATTTCTTACCAATCACAGCGGATGCTATTCCGCAAGACTCCATTTTAAGAGAGTTTATAGGAGGAAGTTGTTATACAGAATAAGAAATGATACAATAAAATTAGAAAAGAGAGAAAAAAGAAAAGGAGAAACAAAAATGATTAGAGTAGCAATTAATGGATTTGGAAGAATAGGGCGACTTGCTTTTCGCTTAATGGAAGAAGATAAAAATTTTGAAGTCATAGCAATAAATGACTTAACAGACGCAGAACAGTTGGCCTATCTATTAAAATATGATACAAATCATAGAAATTATCGTATTGAAGAAATCACAAATGATGAAAACAATATCATTATAAAAAATAGAAAAATAAAAATATTAGCAGAAAAAGATCCAAACAATTTACCTTGGAAAGAATTAAATATTGATGTAGTTCTAGAATGTACAGGCCTATTTACAAGTGAAGAAAAAGCATTTTCTCATATAAACGCTGGAGCAAAACATGTAGTAATATCAGCTCCTGCTAAAGGAAATATAAAAACAATAGTATATAACGTCAATCATAAAAAACTAACAGGAGAAGAAAAGATTATCTCCGCAGCAAGCTGTACAACCAACTGCTTAGCACCAGTAGTGAATTTAATTGATAAAGTCTTAGGTATAAAAAAAGGATATATGACAACAGTTCACGCCTACACAAATGACCAAGCAACATTAGATGTAGCACATAAAAAAGGAATAAAAGCACGCCGAGGTAGAGCCTGCGCACAAAATATTGTACCAGCATCCACTGGAGCAGCAAGTGCTATAGGTAAAGTTTGTCCAAATCTAGAAGGAAAATTAGAAGGAATGGCCATGAGAGTACCAACTTCGACAGGATCAGTAATCGATTTAGTTCTAGAGCTAAATAAAAATACAACTATAGAAGAAATAAACAAAATATTACAAGAAAATCAAAATGAAAGTTTGAAATATACAGAAGAACCAATTGTGTCAAGTGATGTAATTGGAAGAGTCTGTGCTTCCTTAGTAGATGGATTATCAACGAATGTATTGGAAGTAGAAGGAGAACAATTAGTAAAAATAGTTTCTTGGTATGATAATGAAATGAGTTATACCGCTCAAATGATAAGAACTACGAAATATTTAATGGAAATAGATAAAAAGAACTAAAAGTATAAGAGTGTAATGAATAAATGACAGAAATGTGGGTAAATATTAAACTCTTTTATTATGAGCAAAACAATTAGAAAGCGCCAATTGCTTAAAAATAACATTTCTATTATAAAAAAGAGGCAAAAACTTAAAAGAAAAAGATTGAAATTCACAATTTTTTACAATATTATATAACAAATTCGAGATATAAAGTCATAACTATAAAAAATTCAAAGACAAAGGTTACCATAACCAGAAAAATAAATAGAAAGAGTCAGTTAATAGATGAATAAATCTGTATAAGATTGATAAAGAGGAAAACATATATGAATGTGACACAAGAGAGTTTAGACATACTTTACGAAATGTTCAGATTTACATTTCTTGACCCCTATATAATAAAGCATCATCCTAGATTATTTACCTTAGCAAGTGCTATATATAATACTATCTATATAGAGCCATATCAGCAAAGTATAGTTCTAGAAGAAATTCCTATAAAAACATTGCTCCAATTAGAAGAAGAGTTTTTACTATCTTTAAAAAAAGAATATAAAGATTTATTTGTAAAAGACTATAAAGAGGGAAAAATAATACGAATAAGAAATCAAAATGGAGATGGAACATATAGAAAAATTCTCTTTTTGGAAAAGTACGAAGTAGAATTTCCAGAACAAAATAATCTAGATAGTTTGATAGCTTTAACCCATGAATATCTGCATGCTTTGAGTGATAAATTTCCAAAAAGAAAAGAAGAAACCTCCGCCTATGAAGTGTATACAGAAATGCTCTCTTTTCTTGGAGAATTAAAACATCTAGATTTTCTGGAAAAAAAATTAATACCACACGAAAAGATAGAACTTTATAAACAAAGTTATATAAAAAGACTAAAAGCCAAATTTGATGCCTTTCTCTTTACCGAACCACTACTAAGTGTATATCATGAAAATAAAAACTTTAAAATAAATCATATAGAGGATCTAATAGAAAATAATCCTTATTATAAAACTCTAGGAAGAAAGAAGGTAGAAAAAAGAATCATTGCGATAACAAGAAAATGTAATATAGATAGACTTGAACAGGACATAGAAGAATATAGATATATTTTAGGGATAGCCAGAACTTGTCATCTTCACCAAAATAAGATTTCAAACAAAGAATTCGTAAAATTAATTGAAAAAATCAATGAGGTAGAAGTTGATGAATTTGAAAAAATGTTACCAATGATAAGCGATATAGATTTAGTAAAAGCAGCTCAAAAAGAATTTGTACTAAAAAAATAAAACATTTTCAAATTCAGACACAATAGAATTAATTTGAGTTTAGGTAAAAATTTATAATAGTTATAAAAAGTGAATTTGTTTTATCCACAGATTCACTTTTTTAGTCATAAAATAAGGAAATATTCCCCATTGTTTAGTATAATTTAATTGCAAAAATAAAAAACTACATAAACAAAAAATTGGAGGTATTTCCTATGACTAATTTTACTATGTATGCATATGAATTGAAAAGAGATTTAATTAATTTATTTTTAATGGATATGTTATTTGGTATTTCTGCATCAGGTTCTACTTTAATTAGTAATATTTCAAGAGGCTTAAAAGAAAATATAAAATTAGGTTACACAATTGAAAGATTGTGTGATCATTTATCTTCTTTTGATAAAAACGATATTATTATGAATAATTTTTTTAGTGAGTGTAGAAATCTTTTTAATGAAAAGCCTGTAGTTCTATTTGATGATAGCAATATATCAAAAATTTAAAGTATAAAAACAGCAGAAAATAGAAAAAAGAGAAAAGTTTAAGCAAATGAAGTTACAACTATAAAAGTAAACTAACTTAATAAAGTAAAAAAAGAACATTTAAACGATTTTCTATATTATCTTGTAGCAATGGACAATTTAAATTAAAAATTTCACTACAATCATAGCTAAAAGACTTATCGTTTGAAATTCAATAATTTTTTTAGTAAAAAACCTAAACTCAAAAGAATTAAACATGTCAAATTTTCGAGAAAATGTCAGTAGTTAGATAACAACAAAGGAAAACCTTTGTTGTAAAAATATGGTACATAGGAAAAGTTAGTCAAGGGTCAAGATAAACGACCAAAGTCGCCCTTGACTAACAACCATGAAAATA
>JAAWCL010000037.1 GCA_022793235.1 Bacilli bacterium
AATCTGTAATTTCAAATATACTCAACGCTTCGTATAAATCCATAGTTATACCACCTCTTTGTTTTACTTTTTAGAGATTTTTTTCTCATTTCTAAAAAACGAGGACAAAATGAGGAAAATTTTCAGTTTTTATGGTTAATTTATGCTTTTTTTAGATTTCCAAACCTTCGCAAACCCTTATAAAATAAGCTATTTACCACAACAATTTTTGTACTTCTTACCTGAGCCACAAGGGCAAGCGTCATTTCTATTTATTTTAGATACTTTTTTGGGTATTTTTTTTGTCTCTTCTTTTACTTCATTCGTAATCATTTTTATTTTTTTAGTAGTTTTTCTTTCTAGAGGTTCATTTTTCTTTATTTCTGCTTTTAACAAAAATACTGTAACATCTTTGTCTATTTTTTCTAGCATGCTATCAAACATATTGAATCCTTCTACAGTATAAGCATGCAAAGGATCTTCTTGGCCATAACCTCTTAAGTATATTCCTTCTCTTAAGTGAGACATTGTATTAATATGTTCCATCCAATAATTATCTATTACTTGAAGTGTAATTACTTTTTCAAATTCATCTTTTACTTCATCTGGGATATCTTTGATTTTCCCCTCATATTCTTCTATAACTTTTTTATAAAGCGTATCGATTACTTCTTCTTTATTTAAGTTTTCAATTTCTGATTTTTCTATATCATTTTGAAGTAGGTTTTCATTTGCAAATTCTACTATTTCATTAAAATCGTCATCATTTAATTCATTATCTATTATGTAATGAGAATTTACTAAATCTTCTATATGATGCCTAAAGCTTTCTAGTGTTTCTGTATGTATTGAATCACTATCTAGAATATTATTTCTTCTTTCATAAATAATTTCTCTTTGACTATTAATTACATCATCATATTGTAATAATTGTTTTCTAACATCAAAGTTATTTCCCTCTACACGTGCTTGAGCTGTACCTATTGATTTTGTTATTGTTTTACTTCTAATTGCTTGTTCTCCTATTCCCATTTGTTGCATTAATACTTTTATTCTATCAGAACCAAATCGTACCATCAATTCATCTTCCATTGAAACAAAAAATTGTGTATATCCAGGATCTCCTTGACGTCCTGAACGTCCCCTTAACTGATTATCAATACGCCTAGATTCGTGACGTTCTGTTCCTACTACACATAATCCACCTAACTCTCTTATTTCATCAGACAATTTTATATCTGTACCACGTCCTGCCATATTGGTTGCTATTGTTACGGATTTATTTAAACCTATTTTAGAAATTATTTCTGCTTCTCTTTCATGGTTTTTGGCATTTAATACTTCATGAGGTATATGTGCTTGTTTTAACATATTACTTATTAATTCACTTGTTTCTATTGCTATCGTACCAATTAGTACTGGTTGACCTTCTTCATATTTTTCTTTTACGAAATTAATAATTGCTTTATATTTCGCTCCTCTTGTAGCATAGACTAAATCTTCTGCATCTATTCTTTCTATTTCTTTATTAGTTGGTATTTGAATTACATACATATTGTAAATATTTCTAAATTCTTCTTCTTCTGTTTTGGCTGTTCCTGTCATACCTGCTAATTTCTTATACATTCTGAATAAATTTTGGAAAGTTATTTGTGCTAATGTTTTTGTTTCTTCATTTATTTCTACGCCTTCTTTTGCTTCTATTGCTTGATGAAGCCCGTCGCTATAGGCTCTTCCTTTCATAAGACGTCCTGTAAATTGGTCTACTATTACAATCTCCCCATCTTTCACTACATAATCTACATCATTGGACATAGAATAATTAGCACGTAATGCTTGGTTAATAAAATGTACTAAGGTAGCATTATCCATATCATATAAATTTTTTACATGAAATCTTTTTTCGGCTTTTTCACTTCCTTTTTCTGTTAAATTTACGCTTTTTGTTTTTTCATCATATATAAAATCTTCCTCTTTTGTAAGGCTTTTTGCAAATTTATCAGCATCTATATACAAATTTGCACTACTCATTCTTCCACCTGAAATAATTAGTGGGGTACGAGCTTCATCTATCAAAATTGAATCCACTTCATCTATTATGGCAAAATTTAGGGGACGCTGTACCCTTTCTTCCTTTCTTGATACCATGTTATCTCTTAAATAATCAAATCCTATTTCGTTGTTTGTGGAATATAATATATCACAATTGTATTGATTTTGCTTTTCTTTTGTAGATATATCTCTTGTATTTACACCAACAGTTAATCCTAAAAATCTATGAATATCTCCCATCCAGCTTGCATCACGACTCGCTAGGTATTCATTAACAGTTATTATGTGTACTCCCTCTCCTGTAAGAGCATTTAGATAAGCTGGCATAACACTTGTTAATGTTTTTCCTTCTCCTGTTTTCATCTCTGCAATATTTCCAAAGTGAATTGCACAAGCACCTAATATTTGTACATAGTATGGTTTTTCTCCCCTAACCCTAAAACAAGCTTCCCTTGCAACTGCAAAGGCCTCTATTAAAATATCATCTAATGTTTTTCCAGATTTTAGTGCATCCTTAAATTTTTCTGTTTTTGCCTGCAACTCTGTATCTGTTAGTTTTTTTATCTCTTCATCTAAATCTATAACTTGATCTGCTAATTTAGCAAATCTTTTTAATTCTTTATATTCATGGTCAAATAGTTTTTTTATAAAATTCATTTTTATCTCTCCTTAACTACTTATTTTATCAAAAAAAAAGCCCAATTTAAAGGGCTTCTCTTCATTTTATTTAATTATAAAACAACTTATTCTGATGTAATTAAACCATAATCATTATTTTTTCTTTTATATACCACTGCAGGTTTATTTGTTTCTTCATCTATGTACATATAAAAATCATGGTCTAATAGTTCCATTTGGAGAATGGCTTCTTCTTCATTCATTGGCTTTACAGATATTTTTTTTCTTTTAGCAATCTTATTTTTTTCCTCTATTTCTTCTATTTTCTCAATATGGAAGTCTTTTTTTATTTTTGTTTGCTTTTGTATTTTTGTCCTGTTTTTTCTAATTTGTCTTTCTAATTTATCAAGTGCTTTATCTACTGCTTTATAAAAATCTTCTTGAGTTTCTTCTGTTCTTAAAATGCAAGATTTTAAAGGTATTGTAATTTCTACAATTTGATTTACATTTCTAATTTTCACTACAACATTTGCATGAATAGTTTCACTAGAATCTAGATATTTGTTTAACTTATCCATTTTTTCTTGTATGTAGTTTTTCATTGCTTCTGTTACCTTTACTTTATCGCCCCTAACAATAATTTCCATAATCATCACTCTCCTTATCTGTATTTTATCAAAAATTGTGTATTAAATCTATAATTTTTAAAACTAAATTTTACTTAGAAAAAGGTTTGTTTTCTTTATTTTTTTGGAATATTTATTAAAATATTGAATAAATTACAAACTAAAAGAACTAACTATTTTGAAACAGTTGGTTCTTTTATTAGACTAACTTCTTGAGCTTGAAATCCTTTGTTTGTGTCTATTAGTTTAAATTCTACATATTGTCCTTCACTTAAAGTTTTATAGCCCTCAGAATTAATTGCAGAATAATGAACAAATATATCTTCATTTTCCTTATACTCTATGAAGCCATAACCTTTTTCGTTGTTGAACCATTTTACACGTCCAATCACTTTACCACCTCACCTTCTTACTTCTTTTTGTCAGTTAAGTAAGACATATCCTACTCACTGACTTTATATTTGCTTGTGCGCATTATCATTTTAGCAAATCTGTGCTATTTTTGAATACTATTTCTTTTAATTGTTTATTTGAATCTCTTTTTTGCATTTTTTATTTCTTTATTGTTTGCTTTTTTCAGGTTATTGCTCATATTATTCTATTTTTGGTTTTTAACTAAAAATTCACTTCAATAGTTGCTATAATTAGAATCGAGGCTGGTAGTATGAAAGAAAAGTTCTTAGATTTTTCTATTAATTTAATAGAAAAATATCAAAATATTAGTGAAGGTGATATTCCAAAATTAAGATATGGATTAGAGGGGCTTTATCTTACTTTTACTAAAATGATTGTTATCTTTTTATTAGCAATTGTTTTAGGTATCTTTAAAGAAATACTTATATTATTATTTTTTTTTAATATTATAAGATTTACAGGTTTTGGCTTTCATGCTAGGAAAAGTTCAGAATGCTTATTCCTTTCTATCCTATCTTTTGTACTGATGCCATTTCTTTTATTAAGATTGGATATATCTAAAAATATGATCTTAATAATAGGAATTCTTGGTACAATTTATCTTTTCTTTTATGCACCTGCTGACACTATTAAAAGACCTCTACCTAATAAAAAGAAGAGGATAATTCGAAAGGCTATTACAGTTATTACTTCTATTATTTTTACAATTTTAGCTTTTTTATTAAATGATTATACTATTTCAATACTATTTGTTAGTTCAATTGCTATTGAAGACATAATGGTTAGTCCTATCACTTATAAGGTATTTGGACAACCTTATCGTAATTATTTAAACTATCGTAAGGCTTAAATACTATTTGGTATTAAGTAATAAATGAAAAGGAGGATATAAAATGAAATTATTAACTAAAGTGATGGCTACAGTTGCTATGCTTGTTGTTGGAAGTGCTAGTATGGGATGTATTTTATTTGTAGCAGATGAACCTCAAGCATTAGAATCTATGATGGACTAATATAGATAATATTATCTATATTTTTTTATTCAATTTAATTATTAATTTTTTGACATACATTTCATTTATAATATCTGTTTTGGTATCTAAAAATTCGTTTTTTGCAATGACTTTGTTAGCAAGATAGGTTCCTTTCCCATGCCCCTTTCCTTTTGTTGTATATCCTTTTTCTCCTATCTTACTTATTTTTACTTTTTCTTTTGCAAATGTGTTTGAAAATACAAATTCAATATTATCTTGCAGTTTGTAGACTTCAAGTGCAATTAATTTTTGCTTACTTTCCTTAGAGGCTTCTATAGCATTATCAAAATATATGCCTATCAATTGGCATATTATTTTTATTTGAGATAGTTTTAATTTTTCTAAATCATTCAAAATATTTTTACTAATATCAATTCCCAATTTTAAGTTATTATTATTGCTAACAATTATTTTGTAATATAACAATCCCTTTAATCCACCTTTAGGAATATGTTTTAATTCTCTTAAAATTTTACTAGCTTTTTTATATTGTTCCTTTGTCATTTCATCTATTATAGTTAAGGCTTTGACTGTTTCTTGATCTTCAACATAACCCTTTAGCATGGCTAATTGATTTTTATATTCATGATTATCTACACTCATGCTATCTATAGTGTCTTCAAATTCTTGAACATATATGAATAAGGCATCATATTCTTTTTGTAAATCTGAATAATGTAAATTATTTTTAATATATATAAATAATATTATTAGAAAACAGATTATGATGATGAAATTAATTATATAATTATAATTCATTTTATATATCATTGTCATATTATAAAATAAATGTATTATTGTAATTAAAACTAAAACAAAAAATAATTGTATTTCTTGATTATTAAAGATAGTAGATTTTTTTATAAAGTGTTGCATTTTATAAATTAAAGGGTTTATCTTCATTAGCAAATAAATTGTAATTAATACAGTAGTATTTGATAATGTGATATAGAACCAATTACCTCTTAAATTTTCTATTGGAATAAATTGCATATATATGCACGTATTTAGTAAATCTGCTGTTAATACTATTAAAATATATGTTATATTTGCTAAAATTATTTTATGTATTGGAACATCAAATATTAAGGCTGATATAAAAAATCCTATCATAAATTTTAATAATATTTTAGGTATAAAATATTCAATTGTATAGAAGATAATGTAAATTATTGCCAATAATACTACAAGAATAATATTCTTTCTTGATATTAGTTTTTCTTTTGTATCTAGTAATTTATTCATTATATAAAAATTTGTAATTCCAAAAATTATTCCATATGCTGTTTTAACTATTGTTTCTAACACGATTCATCAACTCCTTTTTACTCTCTCTTGATACTAAATTTGATTCATATCCATTAATAAAATCTATAGTATTTGTTTTTGAATCATAACTTCTAACATTTTTAATATTTACTATTAAACTACGACTTACTTTCATAAATGAGTCATCTAACTGCTTATATAACTCATTTAATGAAGATTGTACTATTTTTTTACCATATGTTGTTATTACTATACATTTTTTACTATCGATTTCTTTTTCTATATAAATAATATCTCTTAATTCAATTTTGTGAATTGCATGATCATATTCTATAACGATATTTTTACTGCTTCTTGTATATTGTTTTATAATATTTGCTATATCTTTTTCTATGACTGTTTCTAAGTTATTTAATTTATTTATAAAATCAAATAAATATAATCTATTACTTAATGCTTCATATTTTAGTTCTTCATGTCCTGTTACAATTATAATTATAGAATTCCAATCCTCATATTTTTCTCTTATTATCCTTGCGGCATCTAATCCTGACCCCTGTTTTGTTTCGATATCTAAAAAATAAACTTTAAAGCTTATTACATTTTTAACTACATTTTCGAATTCTTTTCCATAACCACTAAAACTATGAAATATGCATTCTATTTCTTTGTACTTACTCATTATATTTATTATTTTTTTACGCAGTAATTGATTAAAGTCTTTATTATCATCACATATAATAAATTCGATCATAATTTTCACCTCTTATTTTTGTTTAACGTATCAATTTTACCATAATTTGGAAAGATATTGTAAAAAATTAACAAAAAAGCAACTACTTATAAATACGCTATTTTGTAGTTACTTTTCTCTTTTAATTCTTTTTTGATTTTTTCGTTTTATCAGATATTATTGTGGTACGAAATACAAACCATGTTATTATTATGAATAGTATAATATAGATAATAGCACTTATATCTGATTTTCTTATCGTATAAAGTATAGTTCCTATAGAAAATAAAATGTCCATTACATATATTATTAAAACTGTTGTTCTTTGTGAAAAATTCATTCCTAACAATTGATGATGCAAATGCTCTTTATCTGCTGAAAAGATTGGTTTTCCTTTTAATGTTCTTCTAATTATTGCAAATAGTGTATCTAATATTGGTATTGCTAAAATCAGTAGTGGAACAAAGAAAGATGTAAGTGCAGGTCCCTTAAATTCAAGCATTGATATAATTGCTATTATAAAACCTAAAAAGGTGGCACCATCTCCTGCAAAAATCGTTGCTGGATAAAAATTATGGAGGAGAAATCCTAGAGTTGAACCTAACATTACAAATGTTAGTATCATTACAAGACTTCCACTTCTTCCCTGATAGAGCCCTATAATTCCTATTGTTAGAAAGAAGATAGAGCATATTCCTCCACTTAAACCATCTAGTCCATCTATTAAATTAATAATATTGGTACACGCTATTATGAATAATAGTGTTATTATATAAGAAAAGATACCAAATTCTAGGGAAAAACCAAAGGCTGTAACATTATTTAAAGTTATCTTTCCATATAATATGATTACTAAAGCTGCTATTACATGACCCATTAATTTTTGCCATGCTTTTATTGGATTTATATCATCTATTATGCTTGTTAAGATTACTATAAAACTGCCTATTAAAATTGAATTCATTTGAATACTTTGTGTTCCAAATATCATATATCCTATTAAAAAACTTAAAAATATACCTACAGCTCCAAATTTTGCTGTTTTTTCTTTATGTATATGTCTATTATTTTCTTCTTTTCTTGGGATATCTATTGCATTTACATGAAATGCTACCTTTTTCATAAATGGCATAATCAATGATGAGCATAGAAGTGTTGTTATTACTATCTTTATACTTTCTATTATTTCTCTAGTCATAATAATACTCCTCTTTTTATAAGTTCATTATACCATGCCTATAGTTTTGCAACAAGAAAAAAGATAATCTAGTTATTATCCTTTTCTAGTAACTTAATATTATTTAGAAGGATTCCTGTTCCTTCTGCTACACATGTTAGTGGAGAGTCAGCAATTAATGTAGGTACTTTTAACTCTTCCCCTACTAAATCAGTAAGTCCTGTTAGGAGTGCTCCTCCTCCTGTAAGAACTATTCCACAATCTACTATATCTGCTGCTAATTCTGGTGGTGTTTGTTCTAATACGTTAGTTGTGCTTTTTACTATTCTATCTATACTTCCCTGTAAAGCTTTTTTTATTTCTTTTTGATTTATTGTAATAGTATGAGGTAGACCTGTAAGAAGATTTCTTCCTTTTACTTCTAAGGTTTCTGTTTCTTTGGGTTCATAGACATTTGCAAAATTTATTTTTATCTCTTCTGCTGTTTTCTCACCAATTAACAGTTTATATTCTTCTTTCATATATTTTATAATATTTTGATCAAAGATATTTCCAGCTACCTTTATAGAGTCTGATATTACAATGTCATTCATGGATAAAACTGCAATATCTGTGGTTCCTCCACCAATATCTATAACCATATTGGCAGTTGGCTTGGAAATATCCATTCCAGCTCCTATTGCTGCAACCTTTGGTTCTTCTTCTATATATACTTTTCTAGCTCCCGTTCTTTCGGCAGCTTCTTTTATGGCATTTTTTTCAACAGGTGTAATATTTGATGGACAACATATTAGTATTCTTGGTCTTGCGAAAAGACTTCTTGCTTTTATCTTTTTTATAAATGTATTTAACATGATTTCTGTTATTTCAAAATCTGCAATTACTCCATCTTTCATTGGACGTATTGTTTTTATATTATTAGGAGTTCTTCCAAACATTTCATTTGCTTCTTTTCCTGCTGCTATTACTCTTTTTGTATCCGTATCGATTGCTACAATGCTTGGCTCATCTAAAACTATTCCTTCTCCTTTTATATATATTAATACATTAGCCGTTCCTAAATCTATTCCAATATCTTTTGCTAACATGAGGTCCACATCCTTTCACAACGTATATTATTCTACCATAATTCTCCATTTTTTCATATTATATTTTTGTATTTTTGTCTTGTTTTTTCTCCACCTATATAATATCTTATCTCTAAGTGTTTTTTAAAGACTTTTTGAACTTTATGATATAAGTTTTGGTCTATTTTTATTAAGCGTATTTGCATATCTTTGTGAATTGTACTTTTTGATATTCCAAGACGTCTTGCCAAATTTCTTAAAGTGGTTTCAGTATTTACAATTATATTTGCTTCTTCTAATACTCGCCTCTTTATTATTGCATTCATAAAATATCTCCTTATATGATTTAGTATATGAATTTTGGCTTTATTTTATGAAAAAAAGAAGATTTATTTTTTATTCTTCTATTTTTGTTTCTGTTTTATCCTCTTCTTTTGTTTGATTTGGATCTTTTGTATTTTCTACTAGTTCTTTATCTATATAAAGACTTGGATCTACTACTTGATTTTTTAGATATAATTCAAAATGTAAGTGATTTCCCATATCTTTATCCATTTCATTTGTACCACTTTTTCCTATAACTTGTCCTTGTTTTATTGTATCTCCCTTTTTTACATCTATTGTACTTAAACTTTGGTATACTGAAATATAGTCATTTTCGTGTTTTATTTCTACTATCTTTCCTAGTATATCATCTGTTTTGACTTCTAGTACTGTTCCATCTAAAACGCTTACTACATCAAAACTTTCTTCTAGAATATAGTCTAAACCAGAATTTTGTATATAGGTATTATCATGATAAGTAATAGAATTTTCCTGTTTTGTATTTTCATCTTTTGTATTGTAAAAGTATTTTCCGATTGTTACTTTCTCGTTTGTATATGGTTTAATTATCTTTTTTTCTTCTTTTATAACAGGAGTATCTGTTACTTCATCCTTATTTAGAATTGTTTCTGATACATAATCTAGATTTTCTTTTTCAGGATTTTTTACAGTTTTCTTTGTTAGTGAATTTGATACTACTAAAGTAATATAGAATGTTGCAATAAATAGGCATACATATAGACTAGGTAATACATAGGATTTTAATTTTAATTTCTTTTTCATTTTTCCACCTCATTAAGAGTGTTTACCAAAAATGAAATTTTATACTTATTTAATTAATTTTTGTAGTTAAGAAAAAATCCCATATAAAATTTGTTATTAAATATATTAAGCATAGATCTAATAACAAGTAGAAAACTCTTGCTTGAATTTCTCTATTTTTTTTAAAAATTTTATTTATATTTACTGAATCTAGAGACCATGTCACGATTACAGTTACTATTAAGTAAAGAATGGCTTTAGAGCTCATATTTGCCTTCTTCATAAAAAATTATTTTTTCTACTCTTCTTTTATGTCTTTCATCATTTAAGACTTCTGCTTCTATAAAGGCATCAATATATGTTTTTATATCTTCCATTTTATCTGTATAGTTAAATGTCATTACGTTTGCACCATTATCATTTCTACTTAGAGTGGCATCTTCTTTTGAATTTATTTTTGCACATCTTATTCCTTTTACTTTGTTTGCTGCAATAGACATTCCTATTCCTGTTCTACATACTAATATTCCTATTTCTACTTCTTTATTTATTACTTTTTTACAAACTTCAAAAGCAAAATCTGGATAGTCATCAGTAGGAGTATTTTCTTTACTGCAATCTATAATTGTATGTTTTTTCTCTTCTAAATATTTTATAATTTCTCTTTTATATTCCACACCACGGTGGTCACTTGCTATTGCTATTTTCATATTCTTTCCTCTTTTCTTATATATTTTTATTATAGCATATTGTTTTCTTTTTCATTTGTTTTTTCCACAATATCTGTGCATTTTCTTTCCTTCTTAAAATTTTTATCCACTGTTTTGTGGATATTTTATTTTTGTATAAATCGATTTAGGAGATAGAATGTTATTGCAATGCAAAATTTATTCTTCGTTATTCTCATTTTGATACTTATCTAAGTATTTTGTCCATTCAGGAACATTTTCTTCATAAAAAAATTGATATAAAAAGCTAATCATTATTTTATGTCTTTCTTTTGCTTCTTCTTTGGCTGCTGTTGTATACATTAAATTTTTGTATTTTAATAAAACTTCAAAGATAAAATTGATTGTGCTAACTGTTTTTTCCATATGATAATTATAGCTTTTATCTTCTATAGGAAATTTGCTTTTTACAAAAAATGGTCGATTAATTTGTAGACCAAATTGATGTACTCTTAAAATCCCGATTGAACCTAAGGCATCGCACATATCTGCATCTGAAACTATCTTTCCTTCTATCGTTTTTGGGACTATTCCTTTTAAGCGTTTACTATAGCCAATGCATCTTAAGGACTCACATATTTTGTTTTGGTCTCTTCTATTTAGATTTACTTTTGTCATAATTTTCTTTGCATTTGTTAAATTTTTTGCACTTTCTTCTCCAAACAACTTATAATCATCCACATCATGAAGTATTGCAATCAAAGCAACTATATATTTATTTGCGTTTTCTTTTTCTGCAAATTTTAATGATATTTGTAATACTCTACTAGTATGATCCATTCCATGACCTGATTTATCTTTCTCTAACAATTTAGCAACTAATTTCTTTACTTCTTCTATCATTTGTAAAATCTCCTATATTTTTGTCTGTATACTATTATAGTTAGTATAAAGTCTTTTCATTATGTAACTTTTTATAGCAAAAAAACAGCTTATGCTGCTTTTGTATCAAAACCATATTTTTTATTAAACTTATCCACACGTCCTGCACGAGAAGCTCTTCCTTGTTTTCCTGTATAGAAAGGATGACATTTTGAGCAAACTTCTACAACGATATCTTCTTTTGTACTTCTTGTTGTAAATGTTTCTCCACATGCACAAGTTACTTTTGCTTCTTTATATTCAGGATGAATTCCTTTTTTCATACTTTCTCTCCTTCCGCCATGATTATTAGTAATCATAGTAATTTATAAACATCGTTAGTATAACAATAAATCTTTATTTTTGCAAGGGTTAATTTTTTTAAATGGGTTATTTTCTGTAGCGTTACAATTGATGTGACACCTTTTGAATATAAAAAAAGCAATAAGTCGTATAAAATATTAATTGAAATAAAAATCTATACGAAAGGACTTATTGCTTATGACTAGTATAACACAAAATCA
>JAAWCL010000038.1 GCA_022793235.1 Bacilli bacterium
AAAAAGTATAAATAATATGTTATACTACTTACATAAACAAAAGAAATAGGCCTGATGGAGGAAATATGAAAAAAAAGAAAGAAAAAAGCAAACATGCAATTGTTGTAGATAATGTTTCTAAAAAATTCAAAATCGTTTATGATAAACCCAATACATTAAAAGAAAGATTGGTATTTTGGAACAAAAGTAAAATCAGTTATAATGAAGTATTAAGAAATATTGACTTAAAAATAGAAAAAGGAGAAACAGTAGCACTAATAGGAACAAATGGAAGTGGAAAGTCAACTTTATTAAAATTAATGACAAAAATTATTTATCCAACATATGGAGAAATAACAACAACTGGAAAACTTACTTCTTTATTAGAATTAGGTGCAGGTTTTCATCCAGATTTTACAGGAAGAGAGAATATCTATTTTAACGCTTCTATTTTTGGTTTAACGGCTGCTGAAATAGATAATCGAATCCAAGATATCATTGATTTTTCAGAATTAGGAGAATATATAGATACTCCTGTTAGAACCTATTCATCTGGAATGTATATGAGATTGGCCTTCTCTGTAGCAATAAATGTAGATGCAGATATATTATTAATCGATGAAATACTAGCAGTAGGAGATCAGCATTTTCAGGATAAATGCTTTGAAAAGTTAGAAAATCTAAAAAAATCAAATAAAACAATAGTAATAGTAAGTCATAGCTTAGAATCTGTAAAAAAACTATGTACAAGAGGAATATGGATATATGACGGAGAAGTAAGAAAAGATGGTAATATTGATCAAATAGTAGATGAATATTTAAAGGTGTGTGGTTAGTATGATAAAAGAACTATATAACTATAGACAACTTTTAAAAAGTAATGTAAGCAAAGAAATAAGAGGAAAATATAAAGGTTCATTTTTAGGTATTTTATGGTCATTTCTTAATCCTTTATTGATGACATTAGTATATGCAATCATTTTTCCTTTAATATTAAAATCGACTCAACCTCATTATATAACATATATAGTAATTGCAATACTCCCATGGACCTGGTTTACAACAACAATCGCTCAAGGAACCAATACGATAATAATGAATGGTGGAATTATAAAAAAAGTATACTTTCCTCGTGAAATTTTACCAATATCAATTGTGACAAGTGGTCTAATTAACTATTTAATATCTTGTCTAATTATTATCCTATTTTTATTATTTAGTGGTATCGGATTTAGTCCATATATTTTATTGTTTCCAATAATTGTTTTAATTCAATACATTTTACTCTTAGGAATCATACTCATAACAAGCGCAATTGATGTATATATTAGAGATGCAGAGTATATTATTAATTTTTTTATGACAATGCTTTTTTATGCAACACCAATTATATATTCACAAGAGCTGTTCCCAGCAAAATATAGTCGGATTTTAAATTTAAATCCAATGACAACAATAATAAATAGTTATCGAGATATTTTTTATTACCAACAATTACCTAATCTACAATCATTAACAATAGTATTCTTACTATCAGTTGTTTTGTTATTAATAGGAATAAAAATATTTAAAAAACTAGAAAGATGTTTTGCGGAGGAATTATAAATGAAGAGAAAAGAAGAACTAAAATTGGCAGGAGTAGTAACCTTATATAACCCAACAGATAAAGATATAGAAAATATAAATACCTACATAGATGATATTGATACATTATATGTAATAGATAATACAGAAGGAAAAGATAATGAAAAAAGACTACCAAAAAATAAGAAAATAATTTATTCCTTTAAAAATGAAAATGTAGGCGTTGCTAAAGCTCTAAATATAGGAGCAGAACAGGCAAAAAAAGAAGGTTATAAATGGCTTTTAACAATGGACCAAGATACCACCTTTAAAAAGGGCGTCATTGATAAAATGAAAGAGGTCATTACAAAACAAGATATGTCAAAAATAGGAATAGTAACGCCATGGCACCATACAAAATTAATAGAAAAAAAGCCTGATACCGAATTTGATAATCCACATGATGTAATGACATCAGGAAATATAATAAATTTAGAAATCCATGAAAAAATAGGCGGCTTTAAGGAATGGATGTTTATAGATGGAATAGATATAGAATATTGCCTAAATTTGTCTAAAAATGGTTATAAAATATTAAGAATAAATACAATAGAAATAGAGCATAATTTAGGAGATCTGTTTTATAAAAAAGTAGGAAATAGATTATTCCTATGTACAAATCATGCTGCATTTAGAAGATACTACATTATGAGAAATTATCATTATATTTTAGATATGTACAAAGATTATGACCCAGACTACTGCTATAGACTAGTAAGTCAAAGACATAATATAATAGGTGTTTTATTATTTGAAAAAAACAAATACAAAAAAATAAGAGATTACATTAGAGGACTTAAGGACTACCAAAAAGGAATAAAAGGAAAATCCCCTTACAAAGACTAGGAGGCGTTTATGGAAAAGAAAGCAATAAAAAGATTAATGAATAAAACAAAAGACACCTTAAAAGAAGAAGGAATAAAAGCTTTGGCAATAAAAAGTACGAAATATGTTACCTTTAAAATATCTGCGATAAATAGAAAATACGATAGAGGATTCAAAGACATTTTATTTATTAATGGATGCTCTCTTCCTCATCCCCAAAGATATAGGGTAACACATCAAATTGAGCAGCTAGAATCTTACGGAGTAAGTTGTGACAAAATAGATTATGAAAAATTAGACTTAGACATGATAAGATTTTATAGAGGATTTATTTTTTATCGTTGTCCTATTCTCCCAATAATAGAAGAGTTTATAAAAGTAGCCAAAGAAAATAATAAAACAATATTTTATGATATAGACGACTTAGTATTCGACCTAAAAGATACCAATAAAATTAAGTTTTTAGATACAATGACAAAGGAAGAAAGAGAATTGTATGATAATGGTGTCATAAGAATGGGAAAAACACTAGATTTATGTGAATATGGAATAGCATCAACTGAACGTCTTCAAATAGAAATGTCAAAGCATCTAAAAGAGGTACATATAAATAGAAATGTTGCGAGTGAAATAATGGTAAGCTATTCTATAGAAGCTCTAAAAAAAGTACAAAAAGACAAATCAAAAGTAATAATTGGTTATTTATCAGGAACAATTACTCATAATGACGATTTTAAATTAATTATGCCAGTAATAATAGAAGTTTTAAAGAAATACAAGAATGCTTATCTAAAAATAGTAGGCCTATTAGATTTACCAAAAGAGATGGAAGAAGTAAAAGATAAAATATTAACCTCACCCTTTGTAAATTGGACAGATTTACCAAACCTAATACGAAGTGTAGATATTAATCTGGCACCACTAGAAGATACTGTATTTAACGAAGCAAAATCAGAAAATAAATGGACAGAAGCAGCACTTGTAAAAATCCCAACTGTAGCTTCAGATGTAGGGGCTTTCAAGAGTCAAATTATAAATAATGAAACAGGATTTCTTTGTAAAAATAATAAAGAATGGAAAGAAGCATTAGAAAAATTAATAGAAAATCAAGAATGTCGAGAAAAAATAGGACAAGCCGCTTATGATGAAGTGATAGAAAATCATGTGACTACGAATAGTGGAAAAAAAGTGGCAGATTTTATTAAAAGTAAATTGAGACGCAACTTTTTATTTGTAATGCCATCAGTAAATGTAAGTGGAGGCATCATGGTAGCAATAAAACATGGAATCATGCTAAAGAAAAAAGGTTATGATGTCACAATAATGAATATAAATAAAGAAACAAGTTTTATAAAAAATGTTTATGAAAAAGATGAATATTTAAATGTAGTACCGAAAAAGAGAGTAGAATTTTTAGCTTATGTGGATACAGTAGTAGCAACAATGTGGTTAACCTTAGATGTTGCACGTAAATATTTGAATTGTTCACATATAAAGTATTTAGTTCAGGGAAAAGAAACTGACTTTTACAAACCTGGCACATATGAGAAAATAAAAGCAAGTGCCACCTATAATAATATTTTAAATGTAGAATATTTAACAGTATCTAAATGGTGTCAAGCATGGTTAAAAAAATATTACGATGTAGAGGCAAAATATATTCCAAATGGAATTGATCTGGATTTATATCCTATAAGAAAAAGAAACTTTAAAGATAAAAAAATAAAAATATTAATAGAAGGAAATAGTAAAGATTATTATAAAAATGTAGATGAAAGCTTTAAAATTGTAGAACAATTAGATAAAGACAAATATGAGATTAACTATTTATCGTATGAAAAAGAGCCAAAAAAATGGTATTATGTAGATAATTTTTATCATAAAGTACCACATGATAAAGTAGGAGAAGTTTATAAAGACACAGATATATTACTAAAAACTAGTCTATTAGAAAGCTTTTCTTATCCACCTTTAGAAATAATGGCAACAGGAGGACTAGCCGTAGTGCTTCCAAACGGAGGAAATAGTGAATACCTAAAAGATAAGGAAAACTGTCTACTCTATGAACCAGGAAATATAAAATCAGCAGTAGAAAAAATTGAAAACATAACAAAAGATAAAGAATTAAGGGAGAAATTAATAGAAAATGGTTTAAAAACAGCACAAAGCCGTTCGTGGGACAAAATAGAAGAACAAATTATAAATGTATATGAATAGGATGTGAAAAAATGAAAGTAAGATATAAAATATGTATAATAATTCTATTTATATTAAGTATAATAATTCTTTATACATTATTATTTCCTAGTAAGCAATTTTCATCCTATACGTATGAAACGATAAATAAATCAACAATAGATGAAATAAGAAATAAAGATTTAGTAGAACAAAGTTTTCAAGCAGAAGATAATTATATAACAGTAGGATTACCCATAGCAAACTATGGACAAATTATAAAAAAAGGTAAAATTATAGTTACAATAACAGATGAACAAGGTAAGAAAAAAAAATACAATATAAAAGCAACAAATATTATTGATAATGAATATTATTATTTAAATTATAGATTTAAAAAAAATAAAAATTACAAAATAACCATTCAAGTTAAAGATTTAAAATCCCCTATAACCTTTTTAACGACTGAAAAAGAAATAAAGGGTACAAATTTAAGAGTAAATAAAAAAGAAAGAAAAGAAAATATTATATTATCTTTTATGTATAGCAAAAAAAACTATTTTAATATTTGGTATTGTCTATTTATAATAAGTATACTATTATGCTATATGACTCTAATAAAGGAGAAAGATTATGTTAAAAAATAAAAAAAATATAAAATTTATTATAGTAACATTTCTTCTTGCCATTCTTTGTAGCTTTTTAATAGAAATAATAGTATGGAACAAAAGTCTATTAACAAAAAATAAGACCTATAATGCGAAAATTGTCGAATTACATGATATAGAAAAAAAAGAGGGGTGGTATAAAACAACAACAGATGAAGCTTATATAATACTTGAAATACAAGATGGTTATATTGATAAACTTCAATTTAAATATAAAGCAGAGAAAAATTTTGATTGGATAATGTATTATAAAAATAATAATAACGAAACACAAAAAATAATTCAAAAGTCATCAATATTAATAAATGAGGCAACAAGAAAATTAAATACTAAAATAAAAACTTTAAAAATAGAGTTCAAATCATCAGATATAAAAATACAAAATATAAGAATTAAAAATTCTATTACCCTAAATAGTTCAAGATTATTATTTATGGTCATATTGATAACCACATTAATAATATTAATAAAATTTAGAGATTATTTTAGAAAAAATTTAGAAAAGACCTTTTTAGTTATTGCAGGTACAACAGGCTTACTACTAATTATAGTAAGTCCCAAGATGGTATATACAGCATGGGATGATCAAATACATTTGAAAAGAGCTTATACCTTATTTAGTACAAAAGAAAGTAATTTTTCACAAGCACTTCAAATATTAGAATCTAAAATAGAAGTAAGTAGTGATAATTTCCAAACAAGAGAAGAACAACAAACGTTTTACAAAGAGTTAAATAAAATACATAGACAGACAAGAGACTATAAAATACAAATAAATAATTATTCTCCAAAATATAATCAAATCGTTTACTTACCTTTTTTTATAGGATTTCGTATAGCAGATATCTTAGATTTGAACTTTACTACAGGTTTTATTTTAGCAAAACTATTCAATTTAATCTGTTACATAATTATAATGTACTATGCAATAAAAATAGCAACTTCCCTAAAGAAAATTATATTCGTAATAGCACTTTTAGTATCAAACCTGTTTTTGGCAACCCAATTTTCCTATGACCCAACCATTACTGCCAGTCTAATTTTAGCATTAAGTTTATTTATAAAAATGTTAGAACAGAAAGAAATAAATAATAAATATTTAATTGCCTTTATCCTAGCAGTAATTTGGGCAAGTCTTCCAAAAGCAGTCTATTGTCCTGTACTTTTACTAGCCTTATTTATTCCAAACAATAAGTTTAAAACAAAAAAACAGGCCCTAATAATAAAAGGATTAATACTATTTATTACATTATTATTAGTATCAACATTTATACTTCCATTCTTCTTAGGTAGTGTAGGAGGGGATTCCAGAGGGGGAAATACCAATGCTTCAGCTCAACTAAGCCTAATTTTACATAATCCGTTTAGATATTGCAAAACACTGATTAAATTCTTTATTATATATGGACCAGAACAATTTTTTGGAAAAAACACATTAGTAGGCGTTGCTTATCTATATCCATATATAGAAATGGGAATAGATTTCATATATATAGGAAGTTTTATATTTTTGATGTATGCATCCTTTACCAGCAAGATGGATAAAGAAATACTCACAAATAAAATTAAATTTATTTTATTTATTATGTTAGTAGGAATATGGTTATTAGTAGTAACAGCAATGTACTTATCATTCACAGAAGTAGGATTAAATACAATAAACGGAGTACAATCAAGATATTTCATTTTCGCCTTATTACCAATATTATTAATATTACTCCCAACTACAAATAAAAATAAAGAAAAAGAGAAGAATCCGCTACCCTTAATTTTCATCCCATTTTTAATACTAATGTTTGTAATTTTACTTTTTATATTTAAAGGAAAAGGAATATAAATAGGAGGAAAAAATGATAAATAAATATATCATAGGAAGATTAGGAAATCAAATGTTTCAATATGCTACAGTACGAGCATTTCAAATTAAAAATAATTTAGAAAAGGAAGAAATTAACCTAGACTTTAGTGAAGTATTCCAAAGAGCAGACGAAGGTGGCTTTGAAGACTCTCTAAGCTATTTTAATATCCCAAAATACCATATTAAGCCCATAAAAAAAACACCCATGCAAAAAATATTATTAACTTATCTAAATAGTATAAAAGCTTACTATATGATAAAAGATAAAATATTTCATACAAAAAACTATTCCAAAATAATGTATAAAAAAGAGAACAAAATACAACCACGATTAAATAAACATGGATTATATAGTTTTAGGCTTGGATACTATGATTTTAAAAATTCCAATATTAAAAATAAATGTTTTTATGGAACCTTTGAGTCCTCAAAATACTTTAATGAGATAAAGGAAACCTTACAAAAAGAATTTACTCCCAAATATGGAATTTTAGAAAAAAACAAAGAACTTTATAAGGAAATAGAAAACACAGAATCTGTATGTGTAACCATAAGAAGAGGAGATTTTGTACAAGTAGAATCAATTAGAAAAAATTTATATATCTGTACACCTGAATATTTTGAAGAGGCCATAAAAATAATGCAAAAAAAAGTGCCAAAGGCAAAATTCTTCATTTTTTCAGATGATGTAGAATGGTGCAAAAAAAATATGAAATTTCCAAAAGATACTAAATTTGAAACAGGAACAGATCCAGTATGGGAAAAACTGAGAATGATGTATTCTTGTAAACACTTCATCATATCAAACAGTACATTTAGTTGGTGGGCTCAATATCTATCTAGAAATAAAGAAAAGATAGTAATTGCACCAGATAGATGGACAAATGATTCCTATAAAGAACATAATAAAATAGATATTTATGAAGAAGATTGGGAATTAATAAAAATAAAATAATGAGGATGAATATGTATAAAGTAAGTATAATTATACCTGTCTATAACGCCGAAAAATATTTGGAAAGATGCATGGATAGTCTACTAAATCAGACTTATAAGAATATTGAAATCATAGCAATTAACGATGGCTCAAAAGACCATTCTTTAGATATATTAAAAAAGTATCAAAAAGAAAATAAGAATGTAAAAGTATATACTCAAGAAAATATTGGAATATCAAAAACTAGAAATAGGGGAATAAAATATGCTACAGGTGATTACATAATGTTTGTAGATAATGATGATTTTTTAGATAATGACTATATTAAAACATATATAAATGAGTTAAAAGAAAGAAAATATGATGTAATAATAGGTGGATATAGAAGAGTAAATACACAAAATAAAACAATCAAAAAAGTAAGATTGAAAAACAAAGAATGGTGTGCTTATATGATTGTTGCACCTTGGGCAAAACTGTATAAAAGAGAATATATAAAGGAAAAAAAATTAGAATTTTTAAATTCAAATATTGGAGAGGATATCTATTTCACATTACCAGCAGTTTCTCTATCAGAAAATATAAAAATTATTTCTTACATCGGATATAACTGGTTTTATAATGATGAGAGTGTATCCAATACCATTCATAAAGAAATAAAAAAAGAATTACAATTTGAATTTCTACTAAATAGCTTATATAAAAAAGTTCAAAAAGAAAACTTATCAAAAAATACTTATATAGAATATTACTTCATAAAAACAATAATTTGGTTTTTATTCTATACCTGTAAAAAAACGAATATAAGCGAACTATTAGAAGCTAAAATATATTATTTTCAGTGGTTAGAAAAAAATTTTAAAAATTACCAGAAAAATAAAAACATAAGACTATATAAACCACAAGGAGAAAAACTTATAAACAAAATATTAGTTTATAGTTTTGTAAAATTAAACCTTAGTGTTCCTTTACTCAAATTATATAAAAGAATAGGATAATAAAATGAAAAAAGAAAAAAAAATAAGTATAATAGTTCCAGTATACAATGGAGAAAAATTTATAGATAAATGTTTTGAGAGTTTAATAAACCAGACTTATAAAAATATAGAAGTGATTGCCATAGATGATGGATCAAGCGATAAATCTTATGACAAATTAAAACAATATTCTAATAAATATCCATTTATAAAATGTTATCATCAAACAAATAAAGGACTTTCAATTACAAGAAACAATGGTATCACATATGCAACAGGGAGCTATATAACAGTACTAGATGTAGATGATTGGTTTGACCACGATTTTTTAGAAAAAATGATTACAAATAATGAAAAATATGATTTAATTATTGGTGGATATAGAAGAATATATGAAAGTGGAAAGATAGATTTTGAATATGTCTTAAAAAAAAGTGATTGGAATAAATATAGAAGAGTAACAGTTTGGGCCAAAATATATAAAACAAGTTTTATAAAGAAAAATAAAATAACTTATCCCCAGGATAGAATTTATGGAGAAGATGTAGTATATACAATGAGGTGTATGTCTAAAAAACCAACTGTATGTTTTGTAGACTATATTGGATATAATAATTTAATTAATGAAAATTCCATTACCCATAAAGATACAAATAAAATAAAAGAAAATGTACCTAAAATATTTAAACATTGTGATGAATTTATAAAAGAAAATAAAATATTTATAAAAGAAAACAAAAAAACAATAAAGTATTATTACTTAAAAATAGTAGCTTCCTACTTAATAGAACAAGCAGCATTCCTACCTTATGATAGTTTAGAAGAATATTATAAGGACTCGCTTAAGAATGTAAAATCTCTTTTCAAAAAATACAACTATAAATTTTCATTGGTATATCAAAAAGATGAACCATTAAAAATAAATATTATTATTAACACAATAATAATATTTGAAAAATTACACATAGCAAAAATACTACTACAGTTACTACATAAAGTCTATTATAAAGATAAAACATAAAAGGAGGTAAAATGCGTACTCAAAATAGTATATTAAATATGAAATCAAACTTTTTAATATTAATAACCCAGACGATTTTATCCTTTGTAGTTAGAACAATATTTATAAAAGAACTAGGAAAAACATATTTAGGATTAGATGGACTGTTTCTAAATATCCTAAATATTTTATCAATTGCTGAATTAGGAATAAGCTCAGCAATAAGCTTTTGTCTATATAAACCATTAAAAGAAGAAGATATAGAGAAAATTAGTATTTTGATGACCTGTTATAAAAAATTATATTATATAATAGGAACAATAATGACAGCAATAGGTTTACTGATTATGCCATTTTTACAGTATATGATAAAAGATACAGTAGAGAATCTGTACTTAATTTATATACTTTACTTACTTAGTACTACTACACTATACTTCATTTCTTATAAAGAAATATTAATTATGGCAGATCAAAAAAATTATAAACTGACATGGATTAACTTTTTATTTACCATAATCATGTATGGTATGCAAGTCTTAGTATTAATACAATATAATAGTTTTATTTTATATTTAATCATTCAGCTCATTGTAAAAATACTTCAAAAAATCTTTATTAGTAGATATATTACGAAACAATATCAAAAAATAGATTTTAATGCAAAAAAAGAATTAGAGAAAGAAGAATTAAATGGAATAAAAAGGAATATAAAATTTTTATTCTTCAATAAAATAGGAGACTTATGCATATACTGCACAGATAATATTTTAATATCTAAAATAGTAAATTTAATAACAGTAGGACTATATTCTAATTACTCATCTGTAGTAACAATAACAAGATCTATAATAAATGGAGTCTTTACAGGTATAACTGCAAGCTTTGGAAATTTTGCAATAGACTCAAACGAAGAATCGAAAAAAAATATATTTGAAATAATGGATTTTATACGTTTTATACTATATGGATTATGTACTATAGGTTTTATTTTATTAATCAATACATTTGTGCAGATATGGTTAGGAAAAAGTTTTTTATTAAATAAAACAAATGTATTTATAATATGTCTAAACTTTTATTTAATGGGGACACAAGTGCCTATAGAAGTGGTTAAACAAGCACTAGGATTTTATAATAGAGATAGAATAGTTGCCCTAATGCAAGCAGTAGTGAACTTAATTTTATCTATTCTATTAGGAATAAAATTTGGTCTAACAGGTATTTTAATTTCTACAACAATTAGTTATATAATACTTCCTTATTGGCTAAGACCTTATTACATATATAAATATATTTTCAAAACGAAAGTTCTAACATATCTGAAAAGAGAAATATTAAACTTAATAGCTATATGTATAGTTGTTATAATTAGTGAGTATATTTTTACATTTATGAGTATCAATAGTATTATAATAAGATTTATAATTGAGATAATACTTACTATGTTATTATTTGCCATTGTAGTAACAATTCTATATCACAAAACAAAAGAATTTAAATTCGTATATGAATACTGCAGGGAAAAGTTAAACAAAAGAATAGAATGAAAAAAGTAAAAGGTAGATAGCGGCTATCTATTTTTTGTTTGCAAAGATATAGATTTAAAAAAAATAGATTCTATGCTAAAATAAAAAAAAGCAACTATATGTAGTAGGAGGTTTTTGTATGGAGAAAAAAGTATTATTCATAATACCAGCGTACAATGAAGAAAGCAATATATTAGAAACAGTAAATAAGATTTCATCTTACGCAAAAAAAAATAAAGTGAGTTATGATTTTATTGTCATAAATGATGGTTCAACGGATAAAACGAAAGAAGTTTGTAAAAAAAATAATATACCCAATATAACACTAATTCACAATTTAGGAATAGGGGGGGCAGTACAAACAGGCTATAAATATGCCTTAGAAAATGGATATGATATTGCAATACAATTTGATGGAGATGGTCAACACGATATAAAATATGCAAAAAAGTTAATAGATACAATCGATGAAAATATTGATTTAGTAATAGGATCGAGATATATAACAGATAATAAAAGCAAGTTTCAATCCACGTTTATGAGAAGAGTGGGAAGTACTTGTATCAAAAAATGCATAAAACTCTTTACAAAAGAAACAATTACAGATCCAACATCAGGCTTTAGAGCAGCTTCTAAAAAAGTAATAGAAGAATTTGCCCTTTCCTATCCAATAGAATATCCAGAGCCAATATCAATAGTCGAATTACTAAAAAAGAAGTATAAAATAAAAGAAATACCTGTCAATATGAATGAACGAATAGGCGGAGAATCTTCCATTCGAGCTTGGAAATGTGCATATTATATGATTAATGTATGCTTATCAATATTCTTTGTATTTATGAGAGGTGATAAATAATGAGTCTAAATTTAAGATTTGGCCTTTTAGTAACATCATTTTTGCTCCTACTAATAGTTCTTCATTTTACTATAAAAGGTAAAATACCCATAAAGTACTCACTAGTATGGTTATTATCTATTTTAATCTTATTATCAACAGCAATTGTTCCCAATATATTAGTAATAATATCTAAACTAATAGGATTTGTAACAATGTCTAATATGATTATTGGAATGATTTTAATATTACTATTATTAATAACATTTACATTAACAATCATAGTATCAGGACAACAAAGAAAAATAAACCTACTTATTCAGGAAATATCAATACTAAAAGCAACTATAAATAAAAAATAAGATAGAATAAAGCGTATAAAAAATATATAGATTGTTTCCAAAAAGAAAATATTGTATAATGATACTATGAAAATATAGGAAGATTGGAGTAATAATATGTACAAAAAGAAAAACAAAATACTATATATGTTAATGATAATCAGCTATCTATCTTCATTCTATGTGTATCCATTATCAGTATATGCATTAGAAATAGATACTATAGAGAAAAATAAAAATATAGAAGTCCAAGAAGAAAAAAAGGAAAAAGAAGAGAAAACAGAATTAGATTTATCTTTCTCTGATACAATAAAATTAGAATTAGAGATAGAAGAAAAAGAGACTATAATTAAAAGATACTTAAAAGAAAAATTAAATATAGAAAAAGATATAGAAATAAATTTAGATGCTATGACTTATAGAGTAAAAGATCAAGAGGATAAAAGAATCAAACAATTTGTATACAATAAAAATAATATACTAGAATTGAACATAGAAGAAAAAGAAGACTATAGTAATGAAATTAAAAACGAAATATCTAAAATAATAAATCTAGAAAAAGAAAAGTTTAATGTTAAAAAAATAGAGAATAATCAATATAGTATAAATAATGAAAAAGATAAGAAGGTAATAATTAAAATAGCAAATAAGAAAAAAGATGAGAGTAATTTTTATACTTCAAAAAATTTATTAGAAAAACAAGATATAGGCTTATCAATTAAAACACACATACAAGATATAGGATGGCAAAATGAGGTAACAGATGGAGAAATAGCAGGAACGATAGGAATGAATAAATCATTAGAAGCTATACAAATAGCAATAAATAATAATGGTTTAACAGGAGAAATAAAATATCAAGCCCATGTTTCAGGTATAGGGTGGCAAAATGAAGTACAGAATAATGAAATAGCAGGAACGACAGGACAAGGAAGAAGTATAGAAGCCATTCGTATAAAATTAACAGAACAATTAGAAGCAAATTATGATATTTACTACAGAGTAAATGTAAAAAGTTATGGTTGGTTAGATTGGACAAAAAATGGAGAAAGCGCAGGGACTCTAGGTTATGGTCTAAGAATGGAATCTATTCAAATTAAATTAATGAACAAAAATGAAGCAGCACCAGGAGAAACGATAAGACCGTTTATACAAAAACCAATGGGTGTATATTATGAAACGCATGTCCAAAATATCGGATGGCAAAATGGATTTGAAGATGGACAAATAGCAGGAACGACAGGATTAGGGAAGGCACTAGAAGGGATAAAAATAAAATTAACAAATAATTATAGTATAGGAGAAATAAAATATCAAGCCCATGTTTCAGGTATAGGATGGCAAAATGAAGTAACAGCTGATAATTTAGCAGGAATGACAGGACAAGGAAGAAGTATAGAAGCAATTAGAATGTATCTAACAGAAGAATTAGAAAAAGAATACGATATTTACTATAGAGTACATTCTCAAAATATAGGATGGTTAGATTGGGCCAAAAACGGAGAAAATGCAGGAACACAGGGGTTTGGATATAATACAGAGGCAGTCCAAATAAAATTAGTAAAAAAAGCAGAACCAGCACCAGGTGCAACCAATAATCCCTTTCTTTTAAAAGAAACAGGTGTGTACTATGAAGCACATGTTCAAGATATAGGATGGCAAAATGGGGTAGAAAATGGAGAGATAGCAGGAACAACAGGACAAGGAAAAGCAATTGAAGGTATAAAAATACAAATAACAAATGGTAATAAAGTAGGAGAAATAAAATATCAAGCCCACGTTTCAGGTATAGGATGGCAAAGCGAAGTAAGTAGTTGGGAATTAGCAGGAACAACAGGACAAGGAAGAAGTATAGAAGCAATCAAAATGTATCTGACAGAAGAATTAGAAAAGGAATATGATATTTATTATAGAGCACATTCTCAAAATATAGGATGGTTAGATTGGGCCAAAAATGGAGAACCCGCTGGAACAAGTAGTATCGGATGGAATATGGAATCCATTCAAATAAAACTGGTAAAAAAGGGAGAACCCGCTCCAGGGGATACGACAGAACCTTATATCTCAGAATATTGGGTAAATGAGGGGGGAATACTAAAATACCATCAAGCAGATGGTACTTATGCTACAGGATTTAAAATTATAGGAAACATAAAATACTTCTTTAATATTAATGGAGAGTTATTGGGCACAAATGTAAGAAAAGTAATAGATATTTCATCACACCAAAAGAATATAGATTGGGATATGGTAAAAAACTCAAACGAAGTAGATGCAGTCATAGTACGTGTATCAGCAGGAAGTGCTTATGAAGACACAATGTTAGAAAGAAATATAAAGGAATTAAATAGATTAGGAATACCTTATGGAATATATTTATATAGTTATGCAGAAGATGCAATAGGTACAGTTCAAGACCTAGGAACAATGCATGAAGGAGCATTAGAAGCCCAAAGAATAATCAATGCCATAAATAAATATAAAATGCATCTCTCTTTCCCAATATATTATGACTTAGAGAAATGGGATCACAATAACAACAATGCATTATGGCAACCTAATCATTATTTACCAATAGTACGAGCATTTGGACAAGTAATGGATGCAGCAGGACAAAAGTGGCAAATATATACAAATAAAGTATGGGCTGATACAGCATTAAACACACCAGAACTAAGAGATAAAGTAGACTGGATAGCACAATACAATAATTATGGATGCACATATACAGGAAGCTATTCAGGATGGCAATATACATCATCTGGAAATATTCCAGGAATAAAGGGAAATGTAGATATAAATGTATGGTTTAAATAGAACAAAAAAATATTGGAAATAAAAAATTTTCAATATTTTTAATATAAATAACAAAAAGAAATAAAATATTTTCTTGGCTCTATCGTAGAAAGTCATTTACACAGATTTTAGAGCACACTCAGGACAAATTTTAGACAAATAAAAAAGATTGACTGCATTCAATCTTTTTCATATTACTAAGCCTCCTTAGCTTCAGCAGTAGTCATGATTTTAGATTTTAATGACTTTAATGAAATAGCATCAGTTAATGTTGAATCATCATCTTTAAGTGTAACGGTTTTTAATTCTTCATTAAGTTCTTCAAATTGTTCATGTGTCAATCTATATGATTTTGTAACAGTCGTATCTCCTTCAGTTGTAGTTATAGTTTGCCATTTTCCATCTAATGAATTTAATAATTCTTGAACCTCAGTTACTAATTTCATATCTTCAGAAGAATTAGATAATACATTAGCAGTACCAGTTTTAGCTTTAGTATAAACTGTTTCTACAGCTTTATCTGTATATAAAGTATCATCAGATTCCTTAGTTTTTAATTCTTCTAAATCTTCAAGAGCTGTATCAATAATAGTTTTTAAAGTTGCCTTACTAGTATCACTATAATTAGTATTATCAAAATTTGTTAAATCATCAATTGCATTTTTTATAGCAAGACTTGTATTATATTTAGCTTTTGTTACACGAGAATCCATAGCAGCTTCAAACACAGTAATCATTTTCTCTACATCATCATTTTCTTTTTTATCAAATTCTTCCATATTCATACTATAACTATATTCAGTTATAAATGCAGTTCCATCTTTTAAATCTGGATTATTATATTGCTCAGTATATAAATCTCTAACAGTAGATTTTGTTGCATTGTAGATATTTCCTTTAGCCTGATCTAAAGCTTCATTGATTTCTTCTTCAGAAGTAGCAGATTGAATAGAAGCTTTTTCACTACTGATTACCTCTTGTAAAAGCATGGCGTAAGTTGTAGTCTCATCATAAGAAATACCCTTAACTTCTCCACTTAGTTTAGAAATATAAGTATTTAATTCAGATAATGCAGCATCTATTTTTCCAGCTAATTCTTTAATTTCTTTAATAGCATCCTTAGCTTCTGAAATAGCACTTTCTAATTCTTTATCTGTAGTATTAACAGTAATATTATTGATAACTCCATCAACAATTTCTTCCACAGCCTGAACCCTTTTAACATCAGTAGTAGTGATATAGTTATTTAATTCTGTTAAAGCAGTATCAGTATTTTTAAGTACTTTTTCCGCACCAGCTGTAATAGAATCAATTTCTTCTTGAGAAATAGCTCCTTTAATATCAGCAATGGCCTTATCATAAATAGCAACGATAGCTTCATCAGTATTGTTAGTAGTAGCAGCCTTTGCACTTTCTATCTTACTAACTGCTCTTTCCTTAGAATCCTTTAAAAATAATTCATTTACTTGCTTCATTAAAGTATCTAATTTTTCATTTAATTCACTATAAGATTTAGCAGCACTAATAGCATCTTCTAAAGCTTCATTGATTTCTTCTTTGCTAGTAGCAGCATGAATAGCTCTAATACCATTTTTAGCAATGTTTCTTATAGCTTGATTTTCACTATTCTTATAAACATCTAATTTTTGTATAGCTTCTTCTTTAGCAGCTTTCAAATCACTAACAGGAGGCTTTTCACTACCTGTTTTTACAATTCTAGCTTCTAAAGCTTCCATACTTTTTCCTAGACCTTCAGTACCAACCATTTCACCAGAAGTCATCCAGTCCATCCAACCAATATTTTGAACATGAGCTCTGTATTCTAGCCTATATCCCTGTTCTTCTAAGCCATCAGCTCTTATTATAAGAGCTTCTACACCCTTAGCAATACCAGTAGTTCCAATAATATCCTCTTCAGAAACATTACGTATCCATCCAATGTTTTGAACATGAACATCAAAAGATAATTTTACATTCTCAATATTTTCAAGACTTATTTTTAAAGCCTCTAATTTTAAACCATTACCAGTAGTTCCAGCAATACTATTTCTGACTGTTGGTAGCCATCCAATATTCTGTACATGAGCATCGATGCGAATTGAAGGCATTTCAGCAGCATTTACTGGGATAATTAATAATGAACTGTATAAAAGAATAAGTTATTTAGTATTTCTAATTTTGATATTCATACATAAGATAATAAAGAAGTACTAATTTTTTATTTTTAATCTACAAAAATAAAATATAAAAATTGCTTTTAACTGAATTTAATAATTTTCAGTAAAATTATTGAATAATTATTTTTTTTATGATATAAGTAAGATGTATTCTTTTGATTTTATTGAAAAGTTAGAACTTATTAAATTTAACAAAATAAGGCAATATTGAACAAGGAGGTGGATTAGGTAGTAACAATCTTCAATAAAATTAAAAAAATAATATATGAAAGGAAAAGGAAGTAATTATGAAAAATAATTTAACTAAAAAAACAAGTAAAGGATTATTAGCTGCGCTTGCTATGACAGCTGCATTAGGTTCTACTGCAGTTATTCCACTTCCTGCCATCAAATGACACCATTTTCCTACGTTTATATATTATATAACTTGATAACAATACAAAAAATAAAGTTTGAAAAGCTATCTAAAAAACCCAGCCACCTAAAAGGATGGACTTTTTTGTTATAAGATTGGATAGCAAAAATTGACTTTCAAAGGAGCAATAAGGTATACTGAATATAGAAACCATAACAATGGATCGGAGGGATATCTATGAATATACATACATTTGTAGTACTAGCATATAAAAAGTCAAATAAACTAGAATCCTGTATAAAATCAGTATTAAATCAAAGTATAAAAACAAATGTAATGATTGCCACTTCAACTCCTAATAAATATATAGAGAACATGGCAAAAAAATATAAATTAGAAGTATGTGTTAATAAAGAATCAAATGGAATAGGAAACGATTTTGATTTTGCCACAAATTGTATAGATACAAAGCTTATAACAATAGCCCATCAAGACGACATTTATGATTTTGATTATGCAAAAGAAGTAATAGAAAAATACAAAAAATTTCCAGATGCATTAATTATATTCACAGATTATTATGAAATAAAAAATGAGAAGAAGGAAAAAAGCAATATAAATTTAAAAATAAAAAGAATATTATTATTCCCGTTAAGATTCCATAGATTATCAGGTCTAAAAATAATAAAGAGAAGTGCATTAAGATTTGGAAACTCCATTTGCTGTCCTGCAGTAACATTTGTAACAAAAAATGTTCCAAAAGAAAAATTTTCTTGTAAATTTAAATGTGATGTGGACTGGTATGCTTGGGAAAAAATATCAAAAAACAAGGGGAAATATATATATATACCAAAAAAATTGATGGGACACAGAATTCATGAAGACTCAACAACCACTAAAATTATAGAAAATAATATAAGAACAGAAGAAGATTTAGAAATGTTCAAGAAGTTTTGGCCTACTTGCCTTGCTAAAAAAATAAATAAATTATATGCAAAATCAGAAAACAACAATCAAGTAAAACAGTAAAAAACGAAAGAAGAAAAAATGGAAACAAATAAAATAGATAAATCAATAATAAAGATACTAAAACTATTTCATATAAAAGCAAATAAAAAAATAGAAAAATTAATTATCCAAATAATTAAATTTATTATAGTAGGAGGAACAGCATTTATACTAGATTTCTTGTTTTTATATTTATTTAAAGAAATATTTGACTTATCCATACTCGTATCGAATACCTTATCATTTTGTATTTCAGTCATTTATAATTATATAGCAAGTACAAAATGGGTTTTTGATTTAAAAAAAGAAAGAAGTAAAGAAAAAAATTTTATAATATTTATAATATTTAGTATCCTTGGACTAATAATCAATGATACAATTATGCTCATAATGAATGACAAAATAAAAATCCATTATTTAATCTCTAAAATAATGGCAACTATTTTGGTAATGATTTTTAATTTTATAACAAGAAAAAAATTTTTGGAAAAATGAAAAATATATAATATAAAAAGTTATAGTAGAGTTTAATCAATATCAAGGGATATGTAATCTTCTATCTTTTCTATATTTCGATTAAGGATACGAGAAGCTTCCTTCAATTTTTCAGAAACTTCCTTTATAGTCATAGAATTAGAATAGAAATTAGAATGATCAATACGATCTATTATATCTGCAAATATACCTTTACATAGTAATGCAGTTTTCCTCCGTTCCTCAATCTCTTTCATAAGATTAGAATAAAACTCTTTATAGTTTTCGAGTTGCCTTCTATATTTTTTAATAAAAAGTATATCCTCTAAATCTTTACTAAGAGAAATAGCCTCTTGATCATACCCAGCCCTTTGCATAAGCAGAATTAAATCTAAATTTAAAACTTCAGCCAAACCTTTTAAATACAAAAGATTAGGCTTTTTTCTTTTTCCAGCTTCAATACGAGATAATTCGGCACAATCCATATGAATTAAATGTGCCAGTTGTCGTTGAGAAAGTCCATATTGATTACGCGCTTGACGTATAAGAAACCCCAAACTATTCTCTGCTTCACTCATATAAAAGATTCCCCCTCCTTTTGTTTATACTAAATAAACAAACTAATGATAATAATATTGTTTAAACAAATTATATCATAGGTTATTGATAAAATCATCAGATATTTATAAGAGTATTGACAAACTCAAAATCAACTGATATAATATGGTCACTTTTTTGCCTAATGGTAAAGTAGTAGAAAAAAGAAGGAGAAAATACAATGAAAAAAGGAATGACAAAACAAGAAATTGAAAAAAAAATTGATGAAACAATTAATCTAACAATAATATCAAAACTTTTAAACAAAAAATTAATCACGGAACAACAATTTTATACTTTAAAGGAAAAAATTAAAAAGATGTATTAAATAAGAAGGGAAGATTTTATGGCACAAGTAGAAATTATTGCAGCCAAAAAAAGAAAAAATGAAGAAATTATAACACAAGAAAAAAAAAGAGTATGTGCATATGCTAGAGTAAGTACAGATAGTGAAGAACAACTAACAAGTTATACATCACAGATTAAATACTATAAAGAATATATAAAATCCAAAGCAAATTGGACTTTTGTAGGAATTTATGCAGATGAAGGAATTAGTGGAACTCAAATAAAAAATAGAGATGGGTTTCAAAAAATGATAGAAGAAGCCATAGATGGTAAAATAGATATTATCATAGCAAAATCAATTTCAAGATTTGCAAGAAATACCCTAGATACTTTAAAATATGTTAGATTATTAAGAGAATACAATGTGGATATTCATTTTGAAAAAGAAAATATACATACCCTAGATTTAGATAGTGAAATGTTCTTAACACTTTACAGTGCCTTTGCCCAAGCAGAAAGTGAATCCACATCTGCAAATGTTACAATGGGTTTTATTGCAAAAATGAAACGAGGCGAAATAGTAGGAAACGCTGCATGTTATGGATTTGTATGGAATAAAGAAAAACATAAGTTACAAATAAATGAAGAAGAATCAGAAATAGTAAAAATGATATTTCATTATTATATAGATGGTTATGGTACTAGAAAAATCGCCGAAAAATTAAATACTCTAAATATAGTCTCCCCAAAAGGAACAAAATGGTGTCAAAGCACAGTAGCTAGAATAATTGCACAAGAAAAATATGTAGGAGATTTAATAGAACAAAAGTACTATACAATAAATCCCTTAACCCATAAACAAGTAAAAAATAATGGAGAAAAAGCAAAATATTATATAAAAAATCATCATGATGCTATAATAGATAGAAAAACATGGGAACAAGCGCAAGAAATCCAAAAACAAAGAAAAAGAAAAATCGAAGAGCAAAAAAACTATTTTATAGGAAAATACAGAATGCGTTATCCCTTTAGTAATAAAATGGAGTGTAGTACCTGTCATGCACCATTCCAAAGAAGAGTTGGATCAACAAAAAAGGACGGAAAAAAGACAGTATACTGGGCCTGTGCAAATAGACTAAAAAATAAAAATTTGTGTAGTCATAAAGAATTTATAGAGGATGCAGTAGTACAAAAAATATTTATAAAAATATACAATAAGATGGTAGAAAATAAGTATAAAACAAAAAAGGAACTTTATAAAACAATTAAAGAAATAGTATATAATACAGAATATAAAAAAAGAAATAAATTAAATCGTGAAAAAGATATATTAAAAAAAAGATTATCCAGTCTTCTTGATATGAAATTAGATGGTTATATAGACAAAAAAAATTATCTAAAAAAAGAAAAAGAATTAAATAATAAATTATTAGATATAAGGAACAAAATAGATAAAATAAAGGAAAATAAAGATATATTAAATGAAATAGAAAAAGTAATAAATGAACCATACTCATTGAATACTTTTGATAGAGAAGCATTTGATAATTTAGTAGAAAAAATAATAATAGGAGAAAAAGATAAAAAGGGCCAAAATAATCCTTATATGATAAGAATTAAAATAAAAACAAATAAAATATATAAGTTTGATATTTCAAAAAAATCAAAAAAACCCTGTTAAAAGAAAAGAGAAAGAATAAAATAAGAAATTGTATATTCATTTAAATATATAGAAATTAATATAATTAAATATGAATAATGCAAAAGAGGATCAAATAAAAAATTTAACAACAGAAGAAATCTTATCTAGTGCTTTTATAGTACTAGGTATTTTAAGCATTTATGGAGATGAACTGCAAAAAAAATATATACAAACAAAAAATAAAGCTTATGAAGAACAAGCAAATTCCATTTTTGATTTAATTCTTTTGATTACTTTAATATTATATTTAATCTTTTTATATAGAAATTATAAACGTTATCAAAAATCTCCACAAAATACAAAATCTCTTTTTGGAGTAAGAGTTCTAGGAAGTTTATTACTACTAGCAGGTATCTTGTGTACAATTTATTTTCAACAGAATATAAAAACGCCAACAGCAGCACCAGAATTATAAGAAAAAACTTAAATATAAATCTGACCTCTTAGTATTATATTAGGATTTGAATATAGTCAAAATACCTGTTTAAAAGGAGAATATTTTATTAATATCCTTTTTTATTTTGCACTTATAAAAAAAGACAAGAATTAACAGCCAAAAGCAAAGCTATTGACATCAAAAATATAACATTCTAAAATATATCTCCAAAAGATATATATTTTTATAAACAAAGAAGGTGTGAAAAACGACAAAAGAAGAAATATACATAAAACGAAAGAAAAAAGAATTACTAGGACATATAGATACTTACAATAAAAGATGTTCACCACAAAATAAAATCCTAGTAGATAAAAAAGACTTTGACATGGAAAGGACCTTATGTAGATCCAATATATGTAAGAATTGTGGTTCTTGTTGTAAGACATATCCCTGTATTTTTGACCCATATGATTTTTTGGATATAACAAACTTAGATTATATGAAAAAACTATTAGATACCAATATATTATGCATATCCGAAACTTATGAAAATAAAGTTCTAATAATAAGACCACGCGGAATAGGAGACTTAGGAACTGTAAGTTTACACGAAGATATAAAATATTCATGGAATGGCTCAAATTCATGTATATTACATTCTACGAATGGATGTTTACTTCCTATTGAATACAGGCCAAGTGAAGGTTTATTACATATTCCAATTGATAGAATAGATCACCAAACAATATATAAAGAAGAAGATATTGAAAAAGAATACATACAATATAAAGAAATCTTACTAACCTTATTCAAAAGATATTATACTATACAGAATTTACCTAATGTAGAGGAAGAAAATATAAAAAAATTTACAAAATATATAATCGGATATAAAAAATATGAAAAATAATAGTCATACTTATGGCCGAAGTTATGGCCATTAAAAATATACTTTTTCTAAAATAATCAAAACAAAATAAAAGCAGGATAAACCTGTTTACATAGAACTAGCCAGTGGCTAGTTTCCCCTTATTTCATAAGGTATTAGAAAAATTACAAGTGTTTACATTTTTAATAGTTGTTATACAATCGTTTACTTTGCCTTTTTCAGAAACCCTTATAAATAAAGACTTTGTAAAATCTGTACAACAATCGTACACACTTTTTCAATGTAATTTTTCTAAAATTTCGACCATAATTCTTAGAAAATTTAACAATTTTATGGCCATAAATATGGCCATAGATTAGAAGAAAAATACTGAGGAAGATATAGGAATTTGAATATGAAAAAAGCACTACTCACAATACAAGTAGCACCTTTAGATACAATTTTTTCATATTCTACTATATTGTATCACTTGAATGTTTAAAGTCAATAAGGATAAAATGTCTGATATTTTGCTGGTAAAAGTGTCGTAATTATTTTCATTTTGCTTTCATTTTGCTTACAAATGAATAGGTAAAAACTAATATAGCAATGGTCATAGATATAAATGGTGTTATTTTTATTATGTGAAAATCTATGGCAAAGTATTTAAAAAAATCACTAATTTTAGTATAATCTATATAGAGAAGGAGGATTACAATGAAGTTTTATGTTGGGTCAGGAATGAAAAACTGCGAATTAGTAAATCATTATGCAAAATTATTAAAAGAAAATGGCTGGGAACAGACTCACGATTGGGTAAAAAATGTTAGTGATGATATATCTAAAGATGATATGAGAAAATATGCAAGTCTAGAATCACAAGGTGTTGTTGATGCAGATGTTGTCATTATGTTATTACCAGGAGGAAGAGGAGCTCATATTGAGTTAGGAATGGCAATGGCATTAAACAAAAAAATATTTTTATGCTCTACTACAAAAGAAGATTTCAATATCGATAATACTGTTGCTTTTTATGAATTACCAAAAATTACACAACTAGTTGGAAATGCTGAAGAGAATGTGAAGAAGATAGTTGAATTATAGTAGGAGATATTAGATGAAGAAAGTTGTAATTGCTGGAAGTGCAAAACTTCAAAAAGAAGTAGATAAATGGTTAAAAGTTTTTGAAAATCAAAACTATGAAATATTAGATTATCCAAGAGCAATTGAAGAATCAAAATTTATGGAATTATATCCTGATATTCATACTAAATTTTTAGAAAATATTACTAAAACTGATAGGTTATTTTTAATGAATGAAGATAAAAATGGCATAGTTGGATATATTGGATATGAGGCATATGCTGAATTGCTTTTCGGATTATCTCAAAAATTAATTTATAACAAAAATATTGAACTAACAATTTATAAAATTCCAAGTCAAGATGTAGGGTGTTATGAAGAAATTGATTTATGGTTAAAACTTGGATGGATAAGATTATATAAGGAGAAAAACTAATGAATTTGAAAGAACAAATAGAAAGTTACGTTCCCTTCGATGAGGCAGAAGAAAAAATTAAAAATTATATATTAAAATGGATTGATACTTTTGATGATGTATTAACTAGAGAAAATGAATTTGGGCATTTTGCATCTTCAGCATTTGTAGTAAATAAAGATAGAACAAAAATGCTTGTTGTATATCATAACATATATGATGCGTGGATTTTTCCAGGAGGACACGTTGATGGAGAAGAAAATCTATTATCTGTTGCTGTTCGTGAAGTAGAAGAAGAAACAGGTTTAAAGACAAAAGTATTAGATAATTCTATTTTTGCAATATCGGCTTCTCCTATTACTGGTCATATAAAAAGAGGAAAATATGTACCTGCTCATACACATTTAGATGTAGTTTATTTGTTAGAGGCGGATGATAAGGGAACATTGGCATTTAGAGAAGATGAAAGCAAAGGTGTTAAATGGATTACATTTGAAGAAGCAACAGGAGATAACATTGTTGATTTTATAAGACCAGTTCATAAAAGATTGATAAAGAAGTTAAATTCAAAAGAGTCTACCAATTTATAGTAAACTCTTTTTTCAACAATTATTTTAATTTGAAATATGCTATTTTAAAGTCCTAATGATAAAGTTACATCTAACTTATCAATATGGACTTTTTCTTGTTCTAATTGTGTACCAATAGTGATAT
>JAAWCL010000039.1 GCA_022793235.1 Bacilli bacterium
AACAAAAAATACCATCTATTGAATTAAATGCTATAGATAGTGAAACAAGCCATATATTTACAACTGAAAAACTTGAAGATATAGTATTAAGTTTTAAAGTACATAGAGATATAAATTTAGATAAAATTCAAGGACCAGTTCTAAAGAAAAGTTTATTATAATACAACAGAGTTTACTATATTTTTTAAATGAGATTATGAATACCAAGAATATTTAGGTAAAGTAAGAGTTGCAGATATGAATAAATCTATAAAAACTGTAGAGGGAAGCCATGTAATTATAATACCAAGTGATATAAAAGAACATTATAAAAATGAACAGAATAGATTGATTTCGTTTTTTAGGAAACAGAAGAAGATGAAAATGATGCAACACCACTTGGAAAAGATAAAGAAATAACCAATTAAAAAGTAGTAGACTTAAAAATTACTTGTCTTTTTTGATATAATCAAAATACAAGATAATAATTTGAGAGTGATAGTATGAAAAAAACAATTTTAACCCTTTTAATAGGTATGGTTATAGTTTTAATCATTAGTGGATGCGAAAAAAAAGAGTCAAAAACGGATAATATTTTTAACAAAAAATTTGGAAGTTATACACTTCCTAAAAATTGGATAGAGAGCAAAAAATATTCTACATCAAACAAATTCTTTTATGTATTAGAGGGGCAAGAAAATAAGAAACAACCGAATAATATTTCTATAAACATAGGAACAAATAAATATGCAAAAGAAAATCATGAAAAGTTTAAAACAGCCATATTAAATCAACTTACAATGCAAATTGCAAGGGAAGAAAGAATAGAAGTAAACGCTAATGGAACAAAAACTGATAATGGTGAGATTGTCTATACCTTTATTATAAAAGAACCAAAAAATAATACAACAACAGCACAGTATTATATTGTAGGAGATTATAAATATATTTTAATACATGAAACAGTTTTTGGCGAATCAAAAGAAACAGATGAGACTGCTAAAGGTATAGTAAATAGTTTTAAATGGAAATGATATAAAAATAGTATGATTTATAAAGGAAAAAATAGTTAGTAAAATAAAATTGACCATCTACTTTAAGAAGTTAATAACAAAAATTGCTAAAAAAGGCTTTGAATATGCAAGGGAAATAGGTAATCAGAGTGAGAAAGAAAAAGAGAAGAGAATTAAGAAATGATAATATTTGAAAGAGGTGATAACATGAGAATATTAATGATATAAGTCAGGCATAAACTTTAATTATGCCGAAAAAGGAGGCATAATAATATGTTAGAAATAAAAAATTAAGTATATCTATTTGTGATAGATATTTAGTTAAAAATTTAAACTTAGTATTAAATAGTAGTGATAAACTTGCCATTATTGGTGAAGAAGGAAATGGAAAATCTACTCTATTAAAATCTATTTTAGGAATATGTAGATACGCAGAAGTAAGTGGAAAAATAAATTTTAAAAGCAATAGAATTGGCTATTTAGAGCAATCTATAAATGGAGAAGATTTAAATAAAAAAGTTTATGATTTTTTATTTATAAATGAAAATGATTATTATAATAAAATGAATAATTTATATAAATATTTGGATTTAATTAATTTAAGTGATGAAATATTAGAACAAATAGTAAATACATTATCTGGTGGTGAAAAAGTAAAAATTAGTATCTTAAAACTATTATTAAATGAATATGATATTTTATTTTTAGATGAGCCTACTAATGATTTAGATATTGAAACATTGGAATGGTTAGAAAGTTTCATTAATAGTACAGATAAACCAATTATATACGTTTCCCATGATGAAACACTATTATCTAAGACTGCTAACATGATTTTACATCTAGAACAAATAAAGAAAAAAACAGATTGTAGACATACATTATTGAAAATTGATTATGACACATATGTTGAACAAAGGATTAGAGGTTTAGAGCATCAAACACAAATTGCAAAGTCTGAAAAAAGAGAGTTCAACAAACAACAAGAAAAGTTGCAAAGAATAATGCAAAAAGTAGAATATCAGCAAAAGACAATTTCAAGAAGTGATCCACATGGGGCTAAAGTTTTAAAAAAGAAAATGCACTCTTTAAAATCACAAGAGAGGAAAATGGATAATACTTTATTAACTGAAATACCAGATGTTGAAGAAAGTATTAATTTCTTTTTTGAAGATGTTGCTATTCCAAAACACAAGAATATAATGAATCTAAATATAGGACAATTAAAAGTACAGGCTAAAATTTTATCTAAAAATATAAAATTAGATGTAATTGGTAATACTCATCTATGTATTATTGGCAAAAATGGTATAGGAAAATCAACACTAATAAAAAAAATTTATAATAAATTAAATGATAGAACAGATATTAAGGTTGGATATATGCCACAAACATATGATGATATTTTAAATAATTATGAATATGTATTGGATTTTATTTCACCACATGGCAATAAAGAAGAAATCACAAAATCAAGAATCCTTTTAGGCAATATGAAATTTACAAAGGAAGAAATGGTTAGTAAAATAAAAGATTTGAGTAATGGAACAAAGTCAAAATTATTTCTGGTTAAATTAGTATTAGATAAATGTAATGTTTTAATACTTGATGAACCAACGAGAAATATGAGTCCTTTATCTAATCCAGTTATTAGGAAAGTATTAAGTGAATATAAAGGAACGATTATCAGTGTATCGCATGATCGAAAATATATAAATGAAGTAATAGATAATTTATATGTGTTAACAACAAATGGATTAATAAAAAAATAAATATTTCAATAGGATTAGTGTAACAAATTATAAGTATACCTAGAGATGTAAATAGTTTAATATTTATATCTTTTTTTATGCTAAGTAATTTACCAAAAATTTAGTAAAAATAGCAAATGATAGTGGTATAATATTTTTATAAATTTAATATTAACAAAACTTATATAGTTAATTTGAAAGTGAGTGGAGAAAATGAAAATAGTGAAGACAAAAGATAGAACACCACAACTTATAGATAAATTATTAAAAGTATGGGAAAATTCTGTGAGAGCAACCCATAAATTCTTATCAAATGAAGAAATTTTAGAAATTAAGAAATATGTACCACAAGCATTAAATGATATAGCTCATTTAATTATTGATACTGATGAAAACGAAAATCCCATTGCATTTATAGGAATTGAAGGCAACAAGCTTGAAATGCTATTTATTGCTTCTGAATATAGAGGTAAAGGTATTGGAAAAAAAATGCTTTTATATGGAATCGAAAATTATAAAGTAAGTGACCTTGCAGTGAATGAAGATAATCCACAAGCAAAAGGTTTTTATGAACATATTGGATTTAAAGTCTATAAAAGAAATGAGTTAGATGATCAAGGAAAACCGTATCCAGTTTTATATATGAGATTAGAAAAATAAATGCCAATAATTTAATATTTACATCTTATTTTTTGTATTGAATTATTTATAAAGAGTTTAAGTGAAAACGGCAAATTATAGAGCTCTTAGAACTATATAACAAGTTTGAAGAAATAAAAGAAGCTTTATTTTGTAATAAAAAGTGTAGAAATCAATCATTTTGAAAAATTAAGTGCATAATCTCTACATATTTTTATGGTTTATTCCTTCTTAATTCCATCCTTTTCAGATAGTCACACAAGTGACATATTCTATAATAGTTTTGGGCTATAATCGAAAACATAATCATAAAGAAAAAAACAGGCCTATAAAATTATACTTTCCATATTTTAGAATATGATATATAATTAATAATATAAAATAAGAGTAATAAGGAGACTAAAATGAGGAAAGTTTTAAAGAAAAAAGAACTACAAAATATAGACGCATACTTTAGAGCAGTAAACTACTTGTCTGTAGGACAACTATACCTAATGGATAATCCACTTTTAAAAAGACCACTTACTAAAGAAGACATTAAGCCAAGAATTGTAGGACATTGGGGAACAGCTCCAGGGCAAAATTTTATTTATACTCATTTAAATAGAATAATAAAAAAATACGATTTAAATATAATGTATATATCAGGTCCAGGACATGGTGGTCAAGCAATGATAGCCAATAATTACTTAGATGGAACTTATAGTAAATATTATGAGAATATAACAGAGGATGAAATAGGCCTAAAAAAACTTTTCAAACAGTTTAGCTTTCCTGGAGGAACATCAAGTCATGTAGCACCTGAAGTACCAGGATCTATACACGAAGGTGGAGAATTAGGATACAGCCTTTCCCATGCAGCAGGTGCAGTCCTTGATAACCCTTCTCTAATAGTAGCATGTGTTGTAGGTGATGGAGAAGCAGAAACAGGTCCACTAGCGGCAAGTTGGAATATAAATAAATTTTTAAATCCACAAAAAGATGGAATGGTTTTACCAATATTACATAGAAATGGTTATAAAATCGCCAATCCAACAATCTTTGGCCGAATGAGCGAAGAGGAGATTGGATATTTTTTCGCAGGACTAGGCTATCAAGTCTATTTTGTAACAGGACATGAGGTTTTACAAATGCATCAAGATATGGCCTATGCTTTAGAATGTTGTATAAAAGACATAAAAAAATTAAAAGAGGGAAAGAAAAAAAAGTGGCCACTGCTAGTTTTAACAACACCCAAAGGATGGACTGGACCAAAAAAAATACACGGAATGACAGTAGAGGGAAGTTTTAGATCCCATCAAGTTCCAGTAGCCATTACACGAAGTAATGTTGTAGACCTTCCTCTTCTAGAGGCTTGGCTAAAAAGTTACCATCCAGAACAGTTATTTACAGAAGAAGGCAAATTAAAGCCTGAAATTAAAAGTATTTTACCTCCAAAAGATAAATGTATGGGAGCAAGTATCTATGCCAATGGAGGAATAGTAAGAAAAGAGATCAATACACCAGATTGGGAAAAATATGCAATTGATATAAAAGCTCCTGGTACACTACAAAACCAAGACACTAAAACATTAGGGCTTTATATGAGAGATTTACTTGCTTTAAATGAAAAAAATAAAAATTTTAGAATATTTGGACCAGATGAAGCGTTATCAAATCGATTTAATCATGTATTCGAAGTAACAGGAAGAACTTGGAACTTTAAAACATACAAAAGCGATGAATTCTTAAATACAGAAGGAAGAGTAATGGATTCCTATTTATCAGAGCATGTATGTGAAGGGATGTTAGAAGGATATTTACTGACAGGAAGATATGGATTTATCCATAGTTATGAAGCATTTATTAGAATTGTAGACTCTATGGCAAGTCAACATGCAAAATGGTTAAAAACAGCAAAAGAAATTCCTTGGAGGGCAGATATTGCTTCTTTAAATTATTTACTTGTATCTCATGTCTTCCAACAAGATCATAATGGATATACACATCAAGATCCAGGCTTTCTAAATCACTTAGCAACTAAAAAGGCAGATATTGTTAGAATGTATTTGCCCCCAGATACAAACTGTTTATTATCCTGTTTCGATCACTGTATAAAAACAAAAAACCATATAAATGTAATAGTTGCAAGTAAGCATGATCGTCCACAATGGTTAAATATGAAAGAAGCGAAAGAACATTGTAAAAAAGGAATTGGAATTTGGGATTTTGTAAGTAATGATAAGGATCCAGACCTGATCATAGCATCTTGTGGGGAAACGCCTACTATGGAAGCAATTGCAGCCATTCAAATATTAAAATCATCTATTAAAAATATTAGAATTCGTTTTGTAAATGTAGTTGACTTAATGAAGCTACAATCGAATACTACACATCCTCATGGTATGATTGATGAAGAGTATAACAATCTATTTACAGAGAATAAGCCTATTATTTTTAATTTCCATGGATATCCTTCTTTAATACATGAACTAACCTATAAAAGAAAAAACCAAAATCTTCATGTACATGGCTACAAGGAAGAAGGAAGTATTACCACACCATTTGATATTCGTGTCCAAAATGAGGTGGATAGATTTCACCTAGTAATAAATGCTTTAAAATATATGAAACAGTACAAAGATCTCGGAAAACCATTAGCAGATTGGTGTGAAGAAATGCTAAAAATACATAAAAACTACATAAAAGAAAATGGTATAGATATGCCTTATATAAATGATTTTAAATATATAGAAAAAAATGAGGAATAAAACAAAAAAAATAACATCTAATTAAGTAAAGAATTATTTGCAAGAGTAGCAAGTAATTTTTTTTGGAAAGAGGTGCTATTATGTTATATTTAATTCTAGTTTTATTTGGTTTTTTTCTCTTAGTAAAAGGTTCAGATTTTTTAGTAGATGGTTCCAAAAATATTGCTCAAAAATTAAAAGTTCCTGAAATAATTATTGGTATGACAATAGTTGCAATAGGAACAAGTTTACCTGAGCTATTAGTATCTACAACAGCAGCCATAGAAAATCATGCAGATATTGCCATTGGAAATATAGTAGGAAGTAATATTAGTAACTTATTCTTTATTTTAGGAAGTTGTGCACTGATAAAAAATTTAAAATTTCATAAGGAAACAATTTATTATGAAAATTTTTTTATGTTATTTACAAGCATTCTTCTATTCTTTTTTGGAATAAACTATGATGGAAACAAAATGAATGTAATTAATAGAAAAGAAGGTATCATACTATTAATATTTTGCTTCCTATTCTTGTTTTACAATGTAGTAATAGCCATAAATAAAAAAGAGGAGGAGATAGAAAAAAAAGAAGAAAAAAATACATTTTTATCTATAATTTCTATTGTAATAGGTATTATTGCATTAAAAGTAGGTGCAGAAATTGTAATAGATAATATCACAATTTTAGCAAAAATGATAGGCATTAGTGAAAAAATAATTAGTCTAACATTAGTAGCCTTTTCAACAAGCTTACCAGAATTGATGACAAGTATAGCCGCAACAAAAAAAGGAGATATTGATATTGCAATAGGAAATGTAATAGGATCAAATATTTTAAATATTCTATTAATTATAGGTGTGAGTTCCATTTTATGTCCTATTACTTATTCATTGTCTTATAATAAGGATATGTTTATTCTAATAGGAGGAACATTACTTTTTACCATTTATCCTTTTATAGGAAAAAAAGAAGAAATGACCAAGTGGAAAGGATTTCTATTTGTAGGAATTTATTTTATCTATGTTTTGAATTTGATAGTATAAATACCCAAACAACAAATAAAAAAAGACATATATTACTCTGAAGGAGGATATATGTATAACGAGAGTGAAAAAGAATATTTAGAGGGAGAAAATAGTGGAGATAGATTAATGAGTCTATATTCACCACAAGAAGGATACATAAAAGGAAATTTATTTCCAGAACTCTATGATCCCTACAAAAACTATAAACCTCTAATGTTAAGAGGAATAGATGAAAAAAGTAGAATACTATTAGAATTAGGTGAAATTAGTTTTGCTAGTCATGAACTAAATTTATACTTAGATGTACATCCAAAAGATAATTCCATGATAAAATTATTTAACAATTATCGTAGAAAAGCAAACCAGTTAATGAATGACTATGAAAATAAGTTTGGACCCATTACAATTGATAGTGAAGCATTAAATGTTGTCCCTTTTGCATGGGAAGAAGAGGCTTGGCCATTTGAAGGGGGGAATAAGTAATGTGGGCATACGAAAAAAGACTACAATATCCAGTAAATATAAAAAATAAGGATTTAAAAATGGCAAAACTTTTAACGACACAATATGGAGGAAGTAATGGAGAACTGGCAGCAGCCCTTCGTTACTTAAATCAGAGGTATACAATGCCAGATAATAGAGGAAAAGCTCTACTTACGGATATCGGAACAGAAGAATAAGTACGCTAGATATAGAAATGAATAGGACTTAGTCCTTTTTATTTGGCTGATATTCCATAATATCTTGTATATTGCAACTTAAAACTTTGCATATTTGTGATAAAACATATAAATCAACTCTACTGACAGTTCCATTATAATAACCTTGAACAGTTTCAAATCGCAACCCTGCCTCTACACACAATCTATTTTTAGAATAACCTTTTTGCTTCATAAGTGAATCAAGTTTAAACAAAATTTGAGAACTATTTTCCATTCTTTTCATAAGATACCCCACTTTCTATAAAAAGAATATCATTGATGATAGAACTTGACATTCTACATTCTAGTGTAGTATAGTAGTTATAAGATACTACATTAGGATGTAGTGTTAAATGTTCAAAAACTAAATATAATTAAGGAGTAAGAAAATGGAAAGTAGGAAGAAAAAGAGTATTACAGTCTTGGGTTTGTTATCCTTATTACTGGTTATAATCGGAGTAACGTATGCCGCCTTTAGTTATAGTAAAGTGGGAACAAATGAAAATACCATCTCCACCTCAACCATCTCTATGAGTTA
>JAAWCL010000040.1 GCA_022793235.1 Bacilli bacterium
AAAATTGCAGAGTATTGTTGTGATAATTGGTATCGAATAAAAAAGTATTGCCAAACTGATGAAAAATATGAGCAATTAAAATTTTTATCAAGACAATATACTGCTCAAATGTCTGTTCAAACAAAAGAAAAAGTACAATTATCTAATTTATGTGATTTATTGTTTTCTGGTTTTTATTCATTATTGGATGAAAATAATTTTATATTAGGAATAACAGTATTTAAAAAATATTGTCATCCAGAATTAGTTTTAAAAAAGAAAAAAACTTCATTTGTTAATGAGGTTGATAAAATTGCAAAAAAATTAGGACATAGAAGTGCTGGTATTACTTTAGCTAACAAAATTTACGAACTAGCTAATAAAACAGTATCTCCATATCCTTATAATGAATACTCACAGTTATCTGTTGATTGCTGTGTGGATCTATTAATTTTAACAATTAATACAACCAATAATATTATAACAAAAATGGAAGAACTTGCAAGAACTTTACCTGAGTATGATACAGTTAGAAATATGGAAGGCTGTGGAGATAAATTAACGCCTAGAATAATTGCTGAAATTGGAGATATAAGAAGATTCAAAAATGCTGGTTCAATCATTGCTTATGGTGGATTAGATGCCCCTCCTTATCAATCTGGTCAATTTGAAGCAACAATAAGGCATATCTCTAAACGTGGTAATAAATATTTAAGAAAAGCTGGTTATGAAATAATGAAATCTATTAAAAGTAGTGGCAAACTTGGAAATGAATTATATGATTATATCTCAAAAAAAGAAGAAGAAGGTAAAGCAAAGAAAGTAGCTAAAATAGCAGGTTTAAATAAATTTATAAGAATGTATTATGGTAAAGTTAGAGAAAAATATAAAGAATTAGAAATATGGTAATTCCTTATGTTACAAAGAAAAAAGACCTAGTAATAGGTCTGCGTTAGCATACTCTAAATTATTTCAAAAAATTTTACAAAAATATTAATTTAGTATTGAATTCTATTAGCAAGTTTTATTTTATAAATTCATTTTTGTTTTCTTTACAAATTGCTAAAAATGCTTTATAATATGTCCTCAAACAAGGGGGATATTTATGTTTAAATTATCAAAGTCTTTTATTCATTGACTGTTATTTTTGGATTTTCTTTTACTTATTTATTTTGGGGGCACTCAAGATTTTATTATTCCTTCGCAGTTGGTTGATACTTCACAGAAAAGAGAATCTGAAAAAATTACAATGCTTTCTAAAAATGATTCTTTCTTGATATCTGGAGAATATGAAGAAAAACAAGAATTACAGTTTGTTAATCCTATTTTTATACAATTAAAAGATCATATATATAAAATTAGTAACCAGTATGGTGTTCCCTATGATATCTTGACAACTATTGGTCATCAAGAATCTGGTGGAGATTGGGAAACGAATGGTATGATTTCTTATACTGGTGATTATGGTCAGTTTCAAATTAATTTAAGATGGAATTTTGAAGATATACATAGAGATTTAGGTTTTACTGTTGAGGAATTGTTATATGATCCATATAAAAATATCGAGGCTAGTGCTTATTTATTGAAAAGAATTATGAATTTATATGGTTACACTATTCATAATTTCAATTATGAAAATATATTTGGAACTTATAATGGCTGGTTAAATTGGAGGCGTAGAAGTATTTCTAGGCAATATGTTTCCTCTTGTATGTCTATTATCAGCCAACAAAAATATCTTTATTAAAGATATTTTTCTTTTTGTTTTCGTTACCTATTTAAATTTTTTAAGAAAATGTGAAATTTTTATGAAATTTATGATATAATTAGTAATGAGGAGGAGTTATGAAGAAATTTTTATTTTTGGTAGTATGTATTTCTATGTTATTGCTTACTGGATGTGGTGCTGAAAAAGAAAAAACTTTAAAGTGTAGTCGTACTGTTAATCAATCTAATATAAAAATGGATTTATCTTATAATGTTAATTATAAGGGTAAATATGTAACAACAATTAAAAGTACAGAAAAAATAACTTCTGATGATTCAACTGTTCTTGATACTTATAAGAAACAGTTGGAGTCTACTACTGCTTCACTTAGAAATATTAAGCATTACAATCATAACATAAAAATTGATGGTGATACTTTAACTAGTACTATCGATATTGATTATACTAAGATTGATACTAAAAAGTTAATTGAATTAGATTCTTCTATGAAACAATTGATAAAAAATGGAAAAGTTTCTGTTCAGGATATCAAATCTTTATATGGTCAGTTAGGCGTAACTTGTAAGGATTAAATCGAGATTTTCTCGATTTTTTTATTTTATAAAACAAGTTATTTTATTTTTTCTCCATGTATACATGTTGTCTTTTCTATTTAATTACTCTATTTTTTATATTTTATTTTTGTTATATTATATCCATATATTTCCATTTTTTTATTTTTGATATTTTAAAACGATTATTATTAACTTAAAAATTAATAATTTATGATGGTATTAATTTTGTTTATTTATAACTTTATAATTTATATATGAGGAAGATAAAGGTTAACATTTTTATATGATGCTTGGAGGTGAGGTAGATGGATGCAATGAAGTTAGTTGGTCTTAATACCAAATGGCATAGGTATCAAGAGGGTCTAACACAAGAAAAGTTTGCTGAAAGAACGAAATTCAAAATGGCATATATTAGTATTATAGAAACAGGGGATGCAAATCTTACCTGTAAAAATATAGATACTATTGCCAAATCTTTTGGTATCGAAACTAAGCAATTGTTTGAGGAAAAAACAGCATTAAAAGCTAAAAAGTTACCAACTAGGGTTGATAAATATATACGTCAATAGTTTATTAGTCTTTACTTATTTTGAATGGATCTATACTGATAATCGTATATCCTCTTTTTTTTATTTCATTATAAATATTTTCTATTAAATATTTGCTATTATAATTAGTTGTATTTTCAATATTTATATTTTTATTTAATGTATCAAAGAAGTCTATCTCTTTTGTATTTAAGAGATCATTTACTATTTTTTTGATTTTTTTGTTTAATTTTTCGTCTATATTTTTAGTTGTTTTTCCTAGCATTATTTCATTGAAGTCTCCTTCGTCTACTAAGGCCCATTTATGATTTGGACAAATATATAAATTTGGTGGTATTAATTTAATTATATTTTGATAATAAAAATCTATTAAATATAAATATTTTGGGGTGATTCTTTCCCTAACTAATTCATTAAAGCTCTTGTTTACTTCGATTTTGTTATTATATAGCTCTACAATTTCGTTCATAATTTTTTTACAATCTTTGTTTACTATCTTTTCTATTTCCTCAGTATATTCTAATTTTTCCATATATCTTCTCCTTAATAAGTATTGTTAAACTATAACTTAAGTAATTAGATTATATCACTTATCTATAAAAAAGATTAAAAAAATGTATAAATAATTTTGAAAATTATAATTAAAAACCTTTACTTATATTTTTTCATAGAAAAAGGAGAATTTTTCTCCTATCTATTGTTCCATTTACTTGGTAATTCTATATAACTAGCTGGGTTTCTTGTACTTTTTTGGTAGGTTGCCCAGGTACATCCTCCACCTTCTGATTTCCAGTCACAAGTTGTAATTTCTAAATGAAGGTGTGGTCCAAACGAATATCCTGTATTTCCCATTTTACCAATTGTTGTTTTGTAAGAAACATATTGACCAGATTTTACTGCAAAATTCCTTAAATGGGCATAGGTGGAGTAAATAAACCGTCCATTATGATTGTGTCTTATTTTTACTACTAGCGCCCCATAATTATCATAATATGTAGCCGTTACTTGTCCGTTCGCTACTGGATAGAGATCTATACTCTTATTATTACTTCCAAAGTCCATTCCAAGATGTCCTCCATATCCACCATACCCTTGTGTTATATAACCATGTTCCATAGGTCTATAAAATCCATTTGTACTTGGTAACGATCCTTCTACTTGCATTTTTCTATAAATACAAGCTTGGATGTCTTCATCGTCCCTACATCCCATATTTTTTAGATTATCTCTTTGTTCCTTATTAGATTTTATTCGTTCTTCAATGCTGGGCATTCCTGCTTTTAGACTGGCAGTATCTTCATCTATTCTTTCTTTTTCTTTTTGTAGATCTTTTTTTAATTTTGTTTGTTCTTCTTTTTTTGAAGTTAATTCTTTTTTTCTAGCATTGTTTTTCCTTATTAATTCTTGAAGTTCATTCATAATTTGTTTATTGTATTCTGTTAGTTGTTCTACAATTGACATCCTGTAAATCATATCAGTTATAGTTGTTGCTCCAAAGGCATATTCTAGATAAGCATTTTCTCCATTTGCTATTTGATAATAAGTCATAATTTGCTTACTTTCTTCACTTTTTTTTTCTATTTGTTTATTGCTTTCTTCAATTTCTTTTTCTAAGTTTGCAATTTCTGTTTCCATTTGCTTTATTCGCTGTTCGATTGATATAATATTTTTTTTAATTTCTGCAACTTCTGCTTCATTTTTTGCTATTTTATTTTTTCTTTCTTCTAGTTCTTTTGTTTCTTTTTCAATTTCTGCTTCAAATTCTTTTATTGTTTGAGCTCCTATTAATAAGGGGGAATAGAATGCATATATTATTAATAGTATTATTAATATTTTTTTTCCTTTCATCTTTTTTCCTCCTTCTATTTTATATATAAAATTATTATCTATTTGTCCAGTTTCCTGGTAAACTAATTAGGCTAGTTGGACTCATTGTACTTTTTTGATAGGTTGCCCAAGTACATCCTCCACCAAATGATTTCCAATCACATGTAGTTATTTCTAAATGTAGATGTGGTCCAAATGAATATCCTGTATTTCCCATATTTCCTATTTGATCCGTATAACTTACATATTGTCCTGAAGATACTGTCCATCTACTTAAATGAGCATAGGTAGAATAAATAAATCTTCCATTGTATTGATGTCTTATTTTTACTACTAATGCACCATAATTATCATAGTAGGTAGCTGTTACTGTTCCATTTTTAATGGGATATATTGGAATTGTTTTATTAGAACTTCCTATATCTACACCTAAATGACCTCCATATCCACTATATCCTTGTGTTATATAACCATATTCTATTGGTCTATAAAATCCATTTGTACTTGGTTTAGAAATTGGTTCATCTCCTGTATTTTCTTCTTCATTTTCCTCATCATTTATAGGAGGAGAGACTTCTTCTTTTTCTTGTTCTGCTTCTTGCTCTTTTAATATTCTATAGGTGCAACTTTGTATGTCCTCATCCATTCCACATCCTAGTGTTTTTAAATCATCAATTTGTTTTTTGTCATATTTTATTTGTTCTTCAATAGATGGCATTCCTGCTTTTATTTTTTTATTTTCCGCTTCAATATTTTCTTTTTCCTTTTGAAGATCTTTTTTTAGTGTCGTTTGCTTTTCTTTCTCTTTTGTTATTTCTTTTTTCTTTTTATTTGTTTCTTCAATTAAGATTTTTAATTCTTTTATTATTTGCTCGTTATAATTTGTTAGTTGTTCTACAAGAGAGACTCTATAAATCATGTCTGTTATGGTACTTGCTCCAAAGGCATATTTCAAATATGCATTCTCCCCATTTGATATTTGATAATATGCCATTATTTGCTTACTTTCTTCGCTTTTTTTTTCGATACTTTTGGTATTTTCTTCTATCTCTTTTTGCAAATTTGTTATCTTTTCTACTGTTTCTTTTATTTTTGTTTCTAAATTTTCTATTTTTTTCTTTTTCTCTTCTATTTTTATATTATTCTCTTTTATTTTTTCTTGTTCTGCCTGCAATTCTTTTGTTCTTTTTTCTACTTCTTCTTCCAATTGTCTTCTTGTTTGGGCTTTTATATTTAGTGGTGTAATTATAGTTAAAATACAAATTGCAACGAATACTATTTTATTCTTTTTTCTATTCATGTTTCACCCCTTATACTTTTAAATACTTTCTTACAGCAGAGGATGAACCTATCATTCCTACAATTATTCCAATAATAATTACCATGGTTGTTATACTGTAAATGAATGGCATTGGTTTTATTAAATTTATTAAAGGAGTAAAAACATAACCATCTAGTCTTTCATATAGGTATGGATATCCAAATATTACTATTAGTGTTGGAATTATTGATCCTAATAATCCTAGAACCATTCCTTCTATTATAAACGGAATTTTTATCGTAAAGTTGCTTGCTCCTACTAATCTCATGATGCTTATTTCTCTTTTTCTAGAGTAAATTGTTAATTTAATTGTGTTAATAATTAAGAATATAGTTACTAATATTAGTGCAATTACTGCACCATAAGTTACTTTTTGTATGGTGTCAAAAGCACTAATTAGTTTATCGACCATTCCTTCTCCATACCTTACTACTTCAACATTTTCTATTCTTTCTATCTGCTTTGCTGTTTTACCTATTTTTTCAACTTCTTTTACTTTAATTTGAAATGTATCTTTTAATGGGTTGTCTTCTTCTGCCCATTCTCCCATGACTGATTCGAAAATTTCTGATTCTTTTTGCATAGCTTCTTTTACATTCTTTTTACTTTCATATTTTATTTCTTTTTTATCTATATTTTCTATCTTATTTAATTCTTCTTTTATATGTTCTACATCACTTTCTGTTGCTTTATTGTTTACAAATACAACTATCGTTAAATCTTTTTCAATCTCTTTAGTAAAATTTGTTACATTGTAAGACAATATTATTGAAATGGCAACGATTATAAGTGTTATGGTAATACAAGAAATAGATGCTAAAGATAGACTAAAATTACGGAAGACGCTTTTGAAGGCATCTCTAATTCCTCTTCCTAACATTCTAAGCATTTTCATCATCGTATGTTCCTTTCACTTTATTATTTATAAGTCTTCCCTCCTTTAGAGTTATTACTTGTTTTTGAAGTTTATTTACTATTTCCTTGTCATGTGTTACGACAAGAACTGTTGTTTTCCAGTCCTTATTTATTTTTTCGATAATTCTCATAACTTCTAGACTCATTTCAGGATCTAGGTTTCCTGTTGGTTCATCACATAAAAGCATTTTGGGATTGTTTACTATTGCTCTAGCAATGGCTACACGTTGTTGCTCTCCTCCTGATAACTGGCTAGGATAATTATGAATTTTATTTTTAAGGCCTACTATTTCAAGCGATTTTAATACCTTTACTCTTGTTTCGGCTTTAGTTGCTCCAATTACTTCCATAGCAAAAGCCACATTTTCATAAACAGTAAGTTTTGGTAGTAATCTATAATCTTGAAAAACTATACCTAATTTTCTTCTTAATTTATAAACCTTACTGTTTCTTAATTTTGCAACATTCAGTCCTCCTACCATGATTTGTCCTGAGGTTGGCTTTTCTTCTCGATATAGTAGTTTCATCAATGTACTTTTCCCACTTCCTGAACCACCTATTATAAATACAAAGGAACCTTTCTCAATATTTAAATTTAAATCATAAAGGGCTGTTGTTCCATTTTTATATTGTTTTTTTATGTTTTTAAGTCTAATTATATCCACTATATCATCCACCTTACTAGTTCTAGTATAACATATATTATTTGACAAAAAAAGACAATAATCATTAAAATCATTGCCTTTATTTACCACCTTTTACTTCATATGCATTATTTACTAAATAAAAAACTTGGGGATCTAAGAGCTTTATACTTTCTGTTACTTGGAAGTATTCAGTTGTGGGTACTACGGTTAAAATCATTTTTCTTTTTTTATTTAGATAAGCTCCTCGAACATCAAACAAAGTTGCTGTATGGTTCATATCTTTAATTAAAAAATCTTTTATTTCCTCTTCCTTTGAAGTAAATATATATATTGCTTTATTGTTTGAATTTCCAAGTATTATTTTATCTACTATTAAACTGTTAATATAAAGTATTATTATAGCATACATAATCATATTTGTTCCAAAAAATAGGCTCCCTAGTAAGATGATTGTGATGTTTATTATAAAGTTGGTCTTTCCTATTGGAATTTTTAGTTTATCAAATAAAATCTGGCTTATAATTGGTAATCCTCCATTTGAAAAACCTGTTTTATAAAGGAATCCATTTGCTAAGCCTCCTATTACTCCTATAAATATTGATATTACAAGTAGATCTGTGAGTTCAATTTGAATATATTGATTAATATTACTCGTTATTTCTATGAACAGAGGATAAAGAAAGGTTGCTACAAAGGTTCCTGTTGTTCTTTTTCTTCCTAAATAAATGTAACTTAATATCAACATTACTATCGATATTATAAATATAGTTAAGGATGGATTTATTCCATTTAAGTATTTATTTATAATGGCTAGACCATTTACTCCTCCTGTTATGATTTTTGTAGGTTGCAATAAAAGATTATAAAGTAATGCTGTTACAAACAAAGAATTTATCATCACAATGTATCGATATATTAGTGTTTTATTTGATTTTTGTAAAATACTTTCTTTAATCTTTTTTTCTTCCATTAAGCACCTCCCACCACTTCATAGGCATCGGTTACTACAAAAAATGCTTTTTCATCAATTTCATTTATTCCTTCTTTTAGCCGATAGTATTCTTTGGTTGGTAATACACACATTAATACTGTTTCTTTTTTATTTTTAAAGGCCCCTTCTGCGTTTAGTTCTGTTACACTATGATGCAGTTCTTTAATAATATACTCTTTTATTTCTTTTTCATGCTTTGTTATGATGTAAAAAGCTTTTGATGAAGAGATACCTAAAAGTACACGATCTGTTACATAACTTAATATATATAATAAAATGATAGCATACATGATTTTATTTATACCAAATACAATTCCACTTAACAGAATAATTATTCCATCACTGAAATACATGGCGTTTCCTATACTTATTTTGCAATATTTTGAAATAATTTGATTCACAATGTCTGTTCCTCCTGTTGAGAATCCAGCTTTAAAAACCAGTCCTGATCCTGTTCCTTGAAGTACTCCTGCAAAAATTACTGCTAATAATAAAACTGAGGTATCTAGATTTAGTATATCATTTATATTTTGCGTTAATTTTATAAACAAGGGGAATAATACACTTCCTAAGGCAGAATGGATTGTTTTTTCTTTTCCAAGCAAGAAGTAACTGATTATCAGTAAAATAACGTTGCAAGCTCCAATAAATATGGATTTATCTATTTTAAATACCGAATCGATTATTATTGATAGACCACTTACTCCTCCTGCTACTAAATCATTGGGTGAACAAAAGAGATTAAAAGAGATAGAAGATATTAGAATGCCTAAAATTAATTCAAAGTATCTTTTAAATTTTCCTTTTTTATAAATATCATGTAAAATATTATTTTTCGCTATTTCTATCATAATTTACTTGCTCCTTTAAATATCCATCTATAAATATATCTATCTCTCCGTCTAGTACTTTATTTACATTTGATGTTTCTATGTTTGTACGATGGTCTTTTACTAGATAATATGGATGCATTACATAACTTCTAATTTGAGAACCAAATTCAATGTTTTTTGTTTCTCCTTTTATACTATTCATCTTTGCTTCTTGTTTTTCTTCTTCTAAAATTTGTAATTTACTTTTTAAAACTCTCATGGCTTCTTCTTTATTTTGAATTTGACTTCTTTCTTTTTGGCATGTGACTACTATTTTAGTTGGTAAATGTGTAATTCTTACTGCGGAATCTGTTGTATTTACTCCTTGCCCTCCACAACCTGATGATCTATAGACATCAATTTTTAAGTCTTGTTCTTCTATATTAATTGTTGTATCTGTATCTAGTTGGGGTGTTATTTCGATTGATGCAAAAGAGGTGTGTCTCCTACTATTTGAGTCAAACGGCGATATTCTAACAAGTCTATGTACTCCTTTTTCACTTTTTAAATAACCATAAGCATTTTCTCCTTCTATTTCTATGGCACAACTCTTTATTCCTGTTTCTTCTCCATCTTGATAATATAATAGTTTTGTTTTGTACTCTTTTTTTTCACACCATCTACTATACATTCTATAAAGCATTTCGGCCCAATCACAAGCTTCTGTTCCTCCTGCTCCACTATGTACTTCTAAAATACAATTTTCAGAATCATATTTTCCATTTAATAATAAGTATTTTTCTGCATTTTCTATTTCTTTTTCAATATTTTGTATATCTTTTTTTATACTATTTAACAGGTCTTTTTCTAATTCTACTAGTTCTATTAATTCTAAGTTGTCTTCTATATCTTTTTTGATTTTAGTAAATGGATTTATTTTATTTTTTAAGGTAGTTAATTCTTTTAAGGTCTTTTTTGCTTCTTTTTCAATAGACCAAAAGTCTATTTCTTTTGTTTTTTCTTCTAATTCTTTAATTCTTTTTCTTTTGGTTTCTGCGTCAAAGTAGCCTCCACATCTCATCTGCTTTGTTCTGTTGTTTTATTAACTCTTTTTTTAATTCATTTTTATCCATTTTATCCCCACTTTCTATCCTTATTATACACAAACTTTTTATAATTTAAACATTTTTGTGTATATTTATTTTTATTTTACATATTCTATTATTGAGGAAGGTTCACTATGTAGTGTGAAGATCCTCTGTATATAGATTGGAGCGTTAGGCTCCTTTTTTGTTTTTTTATATAATAAAGAAGTCCTTTTATCAAGCACTTCTTATTCATTTTTAAAAATTTCTTTTTTTGTAATGTATTTTTTGCAGTGGTCCTTGTACTCCATTTTTTTGCATAAATATAAATTCAGTCATTATTTTATTTTCTTCTAGTAAGTCTATATTTATGCCTTCAAAGTCTGTAATCTTATTATCTTGATCTAATGTAATTTCTAGGTTAGGTATCACTTTCTCCTCTTTGCAACTTTTTAATATAGGCGCTCCCTGTCCTAATATGTTTATGTAATCACAATAGATAAATTGTAGAGATATTAAGTAACTTTCTTTATATGGATTTTCATCTATTGTTTCTAATATCAATTTTATAAATTCTTTGGTTTCTTTGGGATAAACATTTACATTTGCATTTGATAAACTAACATAATCTTCACAAATTCTATAAAGTGCCTTTTCATATATAGGTATTAGTTCTTTTCTTTCTGTTGAAAATAGAAGAAAACTATCCATCCATTTTGCTAGATCTCCTATTTTATTTTTTTCTTCTTCTAATTGAATCTCTTTACATTTATTTATAAACAATTTATGAAAATAATTAAAGGGGATTTCTTCTTTTGTCATATTCTTACTCCTTTTTCTATATTTATTATAATGAATTTCTATTAAAATGCAAAAAAAAATTTAAATATTTATTATTAGTTCACTGTACATTTAATTTTTTTATATTTTTTGTTATTATCTATTTTTCGAACTTACTTATTTTGTAATTATGTGTATTTTGTATTACTCTTCCTAATTGTATCTTATTTTTATTCTGGTGTTCTTTCTCTACAAAAGTTGTAATTTTATTATCTTTCGTTTTGTAGTGATTGCTTTTCAATTATCCACTTGGTCTCTAAAATGTTTTTACTAAGTACTAAGTAAAGTACTTAGTGGGATTTTGGGAACTTCTAATATTAAAACTAATACTTTTGAATCAGAAATTGATAATCCTCTTTTGTTGTGCAAATGATATAGGTAATGAACTCAAAATATTTTTAATTAATCAGTTGCCTTAATTGTAATTTTTTTCTAAAACAATGTTATCTGTTCGTTAGTTTTTATTTCTTTTTTATAGGAATTAATTATGTTTTTCATATCATATAATATTCCATATTTTTTACACTCATCAGTAAACACCTTATATAATCTTTTATGATTGGGCACTATACAATTGTAATGATTGCCATAATATTTAATATACTTTTCTTTTAAGTCATTGAAATTTTGATCTAGTTTATTAAAATAATAATCTCTTTGGTTTTCTCTTAAAGTCATTCCCATAAAAGTATGGATAAATTTAGCACCATTTAAATAAGCAAGTCTAACTAACTCTTTTATATCTTTTTCATTATCAGTTATAAAGGGTAAAACAGGATTCATTATAATACCTACAAATATTCCGTTATCAGATAATGTTTTTATTGCTTGAAATCTTTTAGAAGGTACACATACATTGGGCTCGATTATTTTTGCTAGTTCATCATTTGGAGTAGTGATTGTAAATTTAATAATTACATTGTTTTTTGAATTTATTTCTTTTAACAAATCAATATCTCTTAAAATTAAATCACTTTTCGTATCAATAGAAACACCAAAACCATACTTCGATATAAGTTTTAATGCTCCTCTTGTTTGTTTATATTCTTTCTCTAATGGATTATAAGTATCAGACATTGATCCAATTCCAACAACACCTTTTTCTCTTTTTTTAGAAAGTTCTTGTTCTAAAATATTTAAAGCCTTTTCCTTTCCTCTAACAATATCAAAATTATCAATATGATAACAATTACTTCTTGAGTCACAATAAATACACCTATGAGAACAGCCCCTATATAGATTCATATTATAATCAACACCATACCACTCTGACCCATATTTTACTTTTGTAAGTATTGTTTTTGCTTTTATAAATTCCATTTTATTTACTAATCAACTTTTCAAAAGAATTAGCATTTAATATAGTATTAGATATAAACTCTCCTTTATAGAAGTTAGCCCAATTATTGAATATACAAGGTGTATTTTTTGCTTTTTCTAAAGAATCAATTTTGATAAAGTTAATCTTAATATTATTTTCTTTTGCGTATTCAGTTAGTTCTTTTACTTCATATTCTACATAAGGACACTCATTACTATAATAAATTGT
>JAAWCL010000041.1 GCA_022793235.1 Bacilli bacterium
GTAGGCTCTACTTGTACAATTGTCTATACACTTTTCAAGGAAAAAGATATTGAAATACCAAAAAATATAGCAGGAATGTTACTATCAGGAATTCTTTCAGATACATTAATACTAAAAAGTCCAACTAAAACAGAAAAAGACGAAGAAGCAGTAGTAGAATTAAGTAAAATTGCAGAAGTAGACTATGAAAAGTATGGAATGGATTTATTAAAAGCTGGAACTTCTCTAGAAGGAATGAGTCCAGAAGATGTATTATATAATGACTACAAGTTATTTACAATAAATGACAAAAAATTTGCTATAGGACAATTCTTTACTATGAATTTTGATGATATAAAAATAAAAATGAATGAATATATTAAAGTATTAGATGAAGTAAGTGAATCCAATAATTATGTAGCAACCCTTCTTTATGTAACAGATATAGTAAAAAATGGAAGTTATGTTTTATATAATCAAAAAGCTCAAAATATAGTAGATATTATGTATACAAAAGAAATAAAAGAAGGAGAATTTATAGAAAACTGTGTATCTCGTAAAAAGAATGTAGTACCAATTGTAATGGACGCACTAGAAAGTTAAGAAAAAGGAGACTTAAATGAAAGAAAAACTTTTATTAGTACTCAAGGGGTTCGTTTTAGGTATTGCAAATATTATTCCAGGAGTAAGTGGAGGTACTCTTGCCATCACTTTAGGAATATATGAGGAATTAATAGGAATAGTCAGCCATTTCTTTTCAAATATAAAGAAAAATATTCTATTTATAATTCCGATCGGAATAGGGGCAGTTCTATCTATCCTATTAGGAAGTAAAATTGTAAATTATACATTAGACCATTATAAGATTGCTACCACTTTATTTTTCATAGGACTGATTATTGGCGGAATCCCTCTAATTTATAAAAAAGTGAAAAAAGAAAAAAAAGAAGCAAAACATATAATTACCTTTTTAATTACTTTTTTCTTTATTATCGGTCTAACTTTTCTAAAAAGTGGAGAGAACACAATAAGCCTAGAAACTATAAATATAACAATGATAATTACATTATTTTTAGTAGGAGGGCTTGCTGCTGCTACAATGATTATACCTGGAATTAGTGGTAGTTTTGTCTTAATGCTTCTAGGATTTTATGAGCCTATAACAGAAACAATAGCTTCTCTTACAGATTTTAGCCTATTAACACATAATATAATGATCTTAGCTCCCTTTGGAATAGGGATTGGAATAGGCATAATTTTAATTGCAAAAATAATAGAATACCTTCTAAAAAAACACGAAGAACTTACTTATTATGCTATATTAGGATTTATCTTTTCTTCTATTATATCACTAATTATGAGTTTTTCTGGTATGACAACAAATCCTATAGAAATTATAATAGGTGCTGTGCTTTTTATAGTTGGAAGCATAATAGGATATAAGTTAGGAGGAGAATGATATGCATACATTATCAATTGTCATTTTAGGCATAATACAAGGAATAGCAGAATTTTTACCAATCTCATCTAGTGCACATTTAATTATTTTTAGAGATATTTTTGGAATAGGCAAGTTCATGAATGAGAATATGGCACTTACTTTCGATATTAGTCTACACCTAGGAACACTTTTAGCTATTCTTCTATTCTTTTTTAAAGATTTCTTTACTATGTTAAAAGATGGATTTACAAAAGGTATAAAAACAGAAGAGGGAAGACTCTTATGGTATATTGCTGCTGCAACCATACCAGCAGGAATAGTAGGAGTATTATTTGAAGACATTATAGAAAACTTTGTAAGAACAAATTACATACTAATAGCAATAGCACTCATCAGTATGGGAGTATTTATCTATTTAGCAGATAAAAATAGCAAAAATAAAAAGAATGTATTTGAAATCAATTTGAAAAATGCCATTATCATTGGTTGTAGTCAAGTTTTTGCCCTTATTCCAGGATTTTCAAGAAGTGGAACAACTATTGCAAGTGCCAGATTATTAGGCATAAAAAGAGAGGATGCTGCAAAATTTTCTTTCTTTTTATCAGCACCAGTCGTAGCAGGAGCTGTATTTCTAAAACTATTAAATAAGACCACATGGACTCTAATCCTAAATAATATAGGTATATTTCTAATAGGAATACTAGCAAGTTTTATTACAGGATTAATTTGCATTCGACTTCTACTAAAATATTTAGACAAACATGATTTTAAAGCTTTCATGATTTATAGAATCATACTAGCAATTATAGTTATAATCACAATATTCATAAAATAATTAAAAAGAGGTAGTATATGAATAAAGAACTAAGTAGTTTAATTTTAACAGGGACAATTGGCTTATTTTCACTAATTGGTATTGCAATAAATGGCTTTTTTGGATCAAAAAATAGAAAGAAAATAGTAGATTTCATTTATGGAGCACTATTTTCCGTGATAACGATGATTACATTAATTTACTTAATGCCTGAAATTTATAATTGTTTAGGATTCAAACAATTATATTTATCCTTTATTTTCTTAGGAGTAGGATATATAACAATGAAGGTAGTAAGTAAATACTATGATTTACCAAAAAAGGAAAAAAGAACAAAGAAAGAAATGATAAAAACAGATAACTATATTGCAACTATGCTTCTTCTAGTTTTCGCATTTTATAATTTAATAGTAGGCTTAGAAATTTACAGTACAATATTAGCCAATATGGAAGAGGGGATACAGCAAGTAATAATTACAAGTTTTAAAAATAGTTTTATCGGTTTTCTTTTCTTTTATCTATTAAATCAAGAAAATATCTCTAAAACAAAAAAAAGAATTGCCATTCTATCCTTTACATTTACACCTTTAATAGGAAATATATTCATGCTATGCATAAATAAAACTAGTAATGCCACCATATTAGGATGTTCTTTTTCCCTAATAGTAGGAATGTTCCTTTTTATACTTGTAACAGAAATAATTGCTAATATTAAGAAAAGTAAAAATAAAAAAAGTGCCATTTTAGGACTTGTTATAGGTACAATATGGATTGCAATAAGCTATATATTATAAAAAATAATGCTTTGAACTTAGCATTATTTTTTATCTTCTACATATGTAATACTTTCTATTGTAGGCTGATCCTCTCTAGAAATTGTTCCATTATCATCAGTAGGCTTTGCCTCATCGCATATTTTATCAACAATATCCATACCATTTGTTACTTTCCCAAAACCTGCATATTTACCATCTAGAAAAGTACTATCTTCATGAACAATAAAAAATTGACTACTAGCACTATCAAAATCCTGACTACGAGCCATAGAAATTACACCACGTACATGAGATAAAGTATTTGAAATACCATTAGCAGAAAATTCTCCTTTTATTGTCTCCTCAGATCCACCCATTCCAGTGCCTTCAGGATCCCCTCCTTGCATCATAAATCCCTTCATAATTCTATGAAAAGTAAGACCATCATAAAAACCATCTTTTACTAAATGAATAAAATTAGTAACAGTAATAGGAGCTATATCCGCATCAAGCTCTAATTCAATAGTCCCATAATCTTTAACATGAATTTCAACATTATGCTTTCCATTTAGCATATTTTTCTTTTCCTCCTCCTTATCCTTTTCACAACCACTTATAAATAATATAAGAATTGCCAAAACAACTAAAATAATTTTCCTTTGCTTTTTGATCATATATCTTTCCTTTCTATTAATGAATACAAACCTATTGTAACATAAAAGACAGTAACAATGCAAAATGATAAATGAAAAAATACTTGCAATTTTAGGCGAATTATGATAGAATATACTCGAAAATAAATAAGGGATGGTTGAATGAATAAAAAAGGAAAAACAAAGATATTTTAAAGAAATGGCGAAAAAAACACAGAAAGTGCATTTATACTACATAAGATGCCTGTACAAAAAGTATCGTATATTGAAAAGATAAAAGAATAAAAAAATTAAAAGGGGTGTAAAAATGTTGAATGAAAAATTAATAAATGATGAATTTTTAAATAAAATAAAATTAAAATTTAATGAGGAAGATATAAATCTACAACAAGAATACTTTAAAATACTAGATAAGTTGATAGATGCAATTATAATATTAAAATATGAAGATAAAAAAACACGATTATTTGAATTTAACTTTGTAAATGAAATTAATGATTTCCTACTATACAACTTTGATCAAATAAATGATTCAAATAGAGGAAAAATTTTAGAATCAGTGATAAAAAGATTTAATTCATTAGAGAAAAATATTGCAACAACAGCAATATTAACTGTATACAAAATCTATTTAGAAAACAATCAAACCTTACCTCAAGAACATACAATTAAAATATATAATTATATATTAAATGAGCAGCAAAATGCTTACTTTTCAGCAGAAAAAGAGAAAATAACAAAAGTTTTAAAAAAATATTTTCCTCTTTCTAAGAAGAAAGAAAAAGTATTATCTTTTGCTGCCAAAAGAGAAACAATAATAAAAAAGATGCAAAAAGAAAAATACGATGAAATAGGTTTTAGTATTGAAACTCTAAAAAATACACTTGAAAAAATGCACCAATTAATAGATGACCAACCACCATTAAATATATTGACAAAAGAAGAGAAAAATCAGTGTGATGAACTATTTTTAAAGGGGCAACTAGATGAAGAAATCCTAAAGCAAATTTGCCCATTTATAAGTAAAAAACAAGTAAAAAAAATATTAGCCAAATATAATAAACTGCTACTAGATTATGCTGAACAAATAAATATTGAATATAAAATAAATCCTAGATTAATCGAATTCAATTATAATCACTTAAATATAATAAGTGATGAAAAATACGAACATGCTTTTAAACGATTAGATAAAGCTTTAAAATTAGAAGAAAAACAATACATATCAGAGCACAAAGATGAATTACAAGATATTTTAAAATTATTATCTTTTACAAGATTACAGGACTTAGAATACTATTTTAACATTAATATATTTAAATCACTTCTTCTAAACTATCCTGTGATAAAAAACCATTTAATGTGTAAAAATAAAAATACAAAAGAAATAGACTTTAATTATCTTCTAAATCACTTAAAAGAAGTAATACGTCTTGCAAAAATTTATCATCAAACAGACGAAGTAGCCACATCAATATTGGGAGAAGAAACAATAGAGAAAATAATTTTAAATAACCAAAGAACAAGCTGTAAACCTTATGATTATGTTGAAGTATACAAAAAAATATTAGAAAGAACCTACACACAAGTACCACCCATATCTTTTTATTACAGAATGAAGGGAAATGTATATAAGATAGAAAGTGGTAACAATTATGATTTAGAACGTCTATTAATAGGAAAAAATTGCTATAATAGCTGTCTTAGCCCTGAAGGTTCAGGAGAAAAAGCTTATATGGAATGTCTAACAAAAAATAGTGGAGATGTAATCATAATAAGAAATGCAAAAACAAATGAATTTCGTGCTCGTTGTCTAGTATTTAGAAGAGGGAACACACTTGTTTTGGCAAATATTTTAGATAATAAAAAAAGAAACCATAAATTTTATAATCAAGACTTCTTATATATACTTGGAAACCTATTTTTACAAAGTGCCCAAAGGATGGGAGATAATTTAGAATATGTACTAATAAACGATCCATCTTCTAAAAAAGAAAACAATTATGTAAATCTAGATGATAAGAATTTCTATATAGCAAACAATTGCATTCGTATAAAAAATAAAGCATTACAAGCTACAATACCTCACTGTGATGTAGAAGAAGATTTTCTACTGATTGGAACCACTAAAAATGGAATAAAAATAAATCCAAAAGCTAGTAATACAATAGTATATTCTACACCAAGAAAGACCCCTGTAAAGAAAAGAAAAGACTACATAGAAGATATTAAAAAAATAAAGGCCATACAAATTGCATACTCTAAAGAGCAAGACCAATTAAGAAAAGATTTAAATAAAATAAATAAGAATTATAAAGCAGTTTATGTAGGACAAGATTTTTATATAGCAGTAGATGAAAATCATAATATAGAAAGTGTAAAATTACCTGTAGAAGATGGAAGACAGAAGCAAGAAATAGATGAATGTTTAAATGATTTAGTAACAATAGAAATGAATACACAAATAAATTCACTTCAAGAAAAAAAGGTCTTTGCAAAGAAATAAGTTTGTATTATAATAATCATAAGGAGTGAAAAAATGGATTTTGATATAAAAAACATAGAAGAAAAATTAGATAAATCAATGGAAAGTCTAGAAAAAAAATTCACAACAGTAAGAACAGGTAGGGCAAATCCTTCAAGTCTGGATATAGTAAAAGTAGAGTATTATGGAAGCTTAACCCCATTAAATCAGTTAGCAACTATTTCTGTACCAGAAGGAAACCAATTGCTAATTAAGCCATTTGATAAAGGTAGTTTGGCAGAAATTGAAAAAGCTATCATAGCAGCAAACTTAGGATACAATCCAACAAATGATGGAGAAAATATTAGAATAATTATACCAGCACTTACAGAAGAAAGAAGAAAAGAATTAATAAAACAGGTGAAGTCTCTTGCAGAAGAAGCAAAAATAAGTGTTAGAAATATCAGACATGATGCGATAGAAAATTTAGAAAAAAGTGAAATAAGTGAAGATGAAGAAAAGAATCTAGAAAAAGAAATTCAAGATTTAGTAAATAAATACAATAAAAAGATAGAAGATAGATTTAAAGAAAAAGAAAAGGAATTAATGACAGTATAACAGTTTTATAATAAAAAAAGAAAATCGACAAAGATTAAGAAGTAGTAATAAATTTAATTTTTCAAAGAGAGCTTGTGGTCGGTGGAAACAAGTAAAAATAGTTTATGAATTCGTCTTAGGAGTCCTTATTAATAGTAAGCGTAATCTTGCGTTAAAAGATAAAGTGTATAGTAAAAACTATAAAGTAAAGTGGTACCACGGGAAAAACTCGCCTTTACATTTATAGTTTTTTTAGTTGTTAGGAGAAAATCATGAATACAATAAATAGATTTATATTAGATTTAGATGGAACATTATGGGAACAAGACTTTGAAGAAGAAAATAAATTTTTTAAAAGAGTGCTAACAGAGAAAGAATACAAGAAATTTATTCCCCTAAAAGGAAAGATATTTACCAAATATGAGAAAGAAAACAAAAGGTACGATATAAAAAAATTAAGTAAGTTTTTACAAAAAGAAACAGGTATTTCCTTCACAGAAGAAATCCTACAGAACTGGCTTGAATTCAATGGAGCAAGTAAAACAGTCCTAAACGAAGGAGCTATGGAACTTTTAGAATATTTGAAAGAAAAGAAGAAAAGTATAGTAGCTTTATCAAATAGATTTCAAATTGAACAAGAAAAAAGATTAGAAAACTTAGGAATCTTACATTATTTTGATGTAATATATGGAGGAGATACTTATATAAAACCGAATATAGAAAGTTATATAAATGCTTCAGGAATGTATCCACTAGAGCAATGTGTGGTAATAGGAGATAACCTAATAAAAGATGTTTTAACTCCCAGAGCACTTGGAATGGATGCAGTCTATTACAATAAAAATTTGATAGGAGAATCAAATATTGATAAAACAGTAAAAACACTAACCAAAATAAAAGAATTCTATTAAGAAAATGAGGAGAACAATATGAAAAACAAGAAAATTGAAGAAATAAACAAAATGTTAGAACAAGACATAAAAGATATCCAAGATAGGAATAAATTAAATGATTTAAAAGTGAAATATCTAGGAAAAAAAGGACTCATCACAGAACTAAATAGTGAAATGAAAACAATTCCAAATGAGGAGAAAAAAGAGTATGGTCAAAAAGTTAATGAACTAAGAAATAAATTAAATAATTTTTATGAAAAGAGAAAAGAAGAAATCGAAACAACCCTATTAAATGAAAAATTAGCAAATGAAGAAATTGATATCAGTCTGCCAGCCACCAAAATAAATATAGGATCACCCAACATTTTAGAAAAATTGATTGAAGAAATAGAAGAAGTATTCATGTCTATGGGTTACGATGTAGTAGATGGACCTGAAGTAGAGGAAGATAAGTACAACTTTGAAATGCTGAATATTCCAAAAGGCCATCCCGCAAGAGATGCACAAGACACTTTCTATATTGAGGGGGAAGAAATTCTTCTTCGGAGCCAAACTTCTCCTGTTCAAGTAAGAACAATGCTATCTAAAAAGGGAGTGGAACCAGTACGTGTAATATGTCCAGGTAAAACGTATAGAAGAGACGATGATGACGCAACGCATTCGCATCAATTTATGCAAATAGAAGGTCTACTTGTAGACAAAAATATAAGTCTATCTGACTTAAAAGGAACAATTGATGTAATTGTAAAACACTTATTTGGAGAGAATATAGAGACACGTTTTAGACCAAGTTACTATCAGTTTACAGAGCCATCAGTGGAAGTAGATATTTCTTGCTTTAATTGTAAAGGAAAGGGGTGCCCTATCTGCAAACATACAGGATGGATTACAGTAGCAGGAGCAGGGATTGTTCACCCAAATGTTTTAAAAATGAGTGGTTACGATCCAAAGGAATGGAGTGGTTTTGCTTTCGGTTTTGGAGCAGAGCGTCTTGCAATGCTAAAATATGATATAGAAGATTGTAGAGTATTTTATAATACAGATTTGCGCGAAAGTAAAGTATTTGATAGATGGGAGGATAAATAATGATTAGTTTAGAATGGGTAAAAGAATACATAGATATAGAAGATCAAGATTTAGAAGAGCTAGCTGTAAAAATAACCAAAGCAGGTATTAATATCGAAAAAGTAATTACAAATCATCTAGAAAATGTAGTTATAGGACAAGTAATTTCCTGTAATGCACACCCTGATAGTGATCATCTTCATGTATGTATGGTGAATATAGGAAAAGAAGAATTGCAAATTGTTTGTGGAGCGCCAAATGTAAGAGAAGGATTAAAAGTCATTGTAGCACTTGTAGGGGCAAAATTAGAGGAAGACTTTGTCATCAAAAAGAGTAAAATACGAGGTGTAGAGTCCAATGGTATGCTTTGTGCTCTATATGAACTGGGTTTAGAAGAAAAAACAGACGAAAATTATGCCAAAGGAATTTATGAAGTAAATGATACGATTAAAATAGGAGTAGACGCTATAAAAGCATTAAATCTAGATAGTACACTTTATGAATTAGACATTCACAAACATCGTAATAATGATTGTTACTATCATATCGGTTTCGCCTATGAAATTGCAGCAATTTTAAATAGAAAAGTAACCCTACCTAATGAGGACTATAAAGAAGAAACAAAAGATATAAAAGAGTATGTATCCTTAGAAGTAAAAACAGAAAAATGTCCTTATTATCTTGCAAAAATGGTTTGTAATGTAGAAATAAAACCTTCTCCTGACTTTATACAAAGAAGACTAAAAGAAGCAGGAATGCGTCCAATTAATAATGTAGTAGATATTTCAAATTATGTCATGCTAGAATATGGTCAACCCCTTCATTTTTTTGATCAAGACAAATTAGGAAATACAATCATTGTAAGAGATGCGAAAGAACAAGAAGAGCTGATAACATTAGATAAAAAAATGCGTATATTAAAAGCAAGTGATATAGTGATAGCTAATAAAGAAAAAAGTATTTGTGTAGCAGGAGTCATGGGAGGAGAAAATACAGAAGTAGACGAAAATACCAAAAATATTGTAATAGAAAGTGCCATATTTGATGCAGTGAGTATTCGTTATACTGCAACACATCTAAATTTAAAAAGTGAAGCAAGTATTCGTTATGGAAAAGGACTAAACTATGAATATACAAAAAAAGCTTTAAACAGAGCTTGTCATTTATTAGAAAAATATGCAAAAGCAACCATCTTAACAGGTACCCTTTGTCATGATAAAATAGACAAAACAGCAAAAATCGTAGAATTTAGTGCAGAAGATATAAATAAAATGCTTGGAATTACAATTAGTAAAGAAGATATGGAAACAGAATTAAATCGCCTAGATTTTCCTTATACAAAAAAAGAAGACATCTTTCAAGTAACAATACCAAACCGTCGCCTAGATATTGATCCAAATGTAAATGATATAGCAGAAGAAATAGGCAGACTCTATGGATACCACAATTTAATATCTACTCTTCCCAGAGTACCTATCAAAAAAGGAGAATATATTGGTGATGTAAAATATCGAAAAATAATTTCCAAAAGATTACGAGCACTAGGATTAAATGAAGCTAAAACTTATACCTTGATCAGTCCCACTATGGCAGATCAATTTCAATATGAAGAAAAAGAAAATTTAATGCTACCAAATCCTATGAGTATAGATAAAAGTAGATTAAGAACCACTCTTTTACCAAGCTTATTAAATGTATATGAATACAATAAAGCCAGAAAAGTAGAAAACATCTGTCTATACGAAATAAGTAAAACATATGACAAAGCATATCAAGAAGAAAGTAAAATCGCTCTTCTGGTAAGTGGCTTTTATTCAGAAACTAGTTGGAACCATACAAAAAAAGAATGTAACTTTTATTATTTAAAAGGTTTAGTTGAAAATCTTCTAGATTATTTAGGTTTTAAAAACAGATATGAATTCGAAAAAGAAGAAATTTCATCACTACATCCTGGTATTAGTGCAAGAATTATATTAGATAGAAAAAAAATAGGTATAATAGGATGTGTACACCCAAAAATTAGTAAAGATCGAATTTATGTAGCAGAACTTTCACTAAATAGCCTAATGACAAATGTAAAATCATTAAAATATAAAGAAGCTCCAAAATATCCAGGAATTAGAAAAGATCTATCCTTCCAAGTAAAGAAAGAAGTAACAGCAGATACGCTCCAAAAAGAGATAAAAAGAAGTGGAGGACGTCTACTAAAAGAAATTTCTGTATTTGATGTCTATGTAGGAGAAAAAGTAGGAAAAGATGAAAAATCAATTGCTTTCAATTTAGTCTTTGAAGCAGAAGATAGAACACTAACAGACGAAGAGGTAATGATAAGTTTCAATAAGATTATAGAAAATGTGACAAGTAAATGTAACGCTATCTTAAGAGATAGATAGTAGTATAGAAAAAAATTACGAAATGTAAAAAAAATCTTGCAAAATATGTCGAAATTTGTTATAAAATATATATGGGCAGTATAATAAAATTAATTTTGTTAGATGCTCATAGGAGATACTTGTTTGTGCGTATCACCTTCAAGCATTCAGAAATTATATTTTTGAATGCTTCTTTATTTGGAGAAAAATATGAATGAATTATATAAATACATTGATGAGTTTAAAAAAGCAATAGAGAAAGAAGAAGGAATAAAAGAGTTAAAAATAGCCTACAAAATAGCATATAAGGATGAAAAACTCATAAAGTATATAAAAGAATATAAAGAAAATAAAAATTATATACAAGAAAAAAATATAAATGCAAATAAGACTTACCAAAAGATAAAACATCTTGAAGCACAACTTGGATTCATGATATTAGAAATTAATCAGAAATTAAAAGAAATAACAAAAAATGAGGAAGAAAAATGAAAGTAATTAGTGGTAA
>JAAWCL010000193.1 GCA_022793235.1 Bacilli bacterium
ACACAACTTTTTCTAAAATATTGATTTTTTAGGAAAGTTCTATTAAAATAAAATTAAATTTTAAAAATTCAAATTTATCTAAGTTATCTATCGGAAGGATTTCCGATTTACACAACTTTTACGATGCTCTCTAAGAAAGTTTTACATACAGTAATAATTTGCTATATGTAAAACTTTTTCTTTTTTATTTATGATATTGTGCTACATTGTTGCCATGATGTGAACTTGACATACAATAATAATGCTCTTCTTTTAGGTCATGGTTTTGACAATTCTGCCAGACAGTTAAATGTCCTTCTCCATCACAAGTAGAATGCTCAATCTTCGACGTACCAGAACACAATGAGCAGTTCACTTTCTTTTGTCCTTTACAGTCTGGACAACTAATGTATCCAACAAAAGGACTTACTCCACCGCACGTCGTACATGTGACTGTATGGCTGTTTGGAATACCTGTATCCCAACCGGCACGAATCGCAATAATATCGTATCAATGATGTATCTCCACAGGTTGAACATATGATTTTGTCAGAACTATACTGCCCAGCGTCACAACTCGGACATCTTACTGCAATAACCCACGAGGGTTTGAGAGTGATTGTACCGACTGCAGTCAACTGTAAGACTGCCGATCACAAGTTGGACATACTCCGGTTCGAAGTATAAACTTCTCCTGTTCCATTACATTTTGTACAATTGACTTTCCCATTTGTACAACCGCTTGCTGTACAAGTTACCTGACCAGTACCACCACACGGAGTACAAGTCGGATAAATATAATGTCCACCATCACAATACTCTCCTTTACAATATGTATTCTCATTGAATTCTCCTGAAGTAGCTTCATCTATTCCATCACTAACTACTACTTTAAAATAGTATCTTGTATCATTACTTAATCCTGTTTGTGTCAACGTAACACTGTTTCCTTGTTTTGCACTTGCTACTATATTTGTTTTACTCAATTTGCGACTTTCTTCACCCCACCATAGAGTATATGTCAACATATCCTCCACGTCTGCATCGGTTGCCATAGCTGTTACAATTATTGTATCATTTGTGTTTTCTTTTGCAACACCTGATGGAGTGCCGACTAAACACTGGTGCCCTATTTAACTGCGTATTCACCTCTGTAGCATCGCTCATATTATCGTTG
>JAAWCL010000194.1 GCA_022793235.1 Bacilli bacterium
ATAGCAAAAGCAATGAATTCAAGAGTGATAGAAGAAAATGAAAAAATAGATAATAACATAGACAAAAAGGATTTGGTAGATGAAGTTTTTTTGAGAAATTTGGATAAAGGGAAATATGTGAATGAAAATATGAGTAATATAGCAAATTATTCAGCTATAAATAAATCAGAAGAATGGGAAATTGAATGGGTGGATCAAATAGGAGGAAGCTATACAGACCGAATCACCAGTGTAGCAGCAACAGCAGATGGAGGGTACATAGCAGGAGGATACTTTAAAGAAACAATCACGTTATCCGATGGAGAAACGCTAACAAGCAAAGGTGATTATGATGGACTAATCATCAAATATAATAGAGAGGGACAAATCGAATGGACAGAGCAAATAGGAGGAAGTGGAGCTGACGAAATCACAAGTGTAGCAGCAACAGCAGATGGAGGGTACATAGTAGGATTAAACTTTTCTAGTTATATCATCACACTGTCCAATGGAGAAACTCTAACAAGAAAAGGTTATACTGATGGACTAATCATCAAATACAATAGAGAGGGACAAATTGAATGGACAGATATAATAAGAGGTGAAAATTCAGTTGAAATAAGCAGTGTAAAAGAAACAACAGATAAAGGGTATATTGTAGGAGGGAAATTTTCAGGCACTACATTATCCAATGGAGAAACGTTAACAAGCAGTTATCTAGATGAACTAATTATAAAATACAATAAAGAAGGAGAAATCGAATGGACAGAGCAAATAGAAGGAGACGAATGGTTATATAATCTTGTTATAGACGAAATCTACGAAGGAGGATACATAATAGGAAAAGTAGTTACTGAATGGAAAAGTATTACATTATCCAATGGAGAAACGTTAACTAGTAAAGGAAGGGAAGATGGACTAATCATCAAATACAATAGAGAGGGACAAATCGAATGGACAGAGCAAATAGGAGGAAGTGGAGCTGACGAAATCACAAGTGTAGTAGCAACAGCAGATGGAGGGTACATAGCAGGAGGACACTTCTCTGATAGCATCACCCTATCCAATGGAGAAACGTTAACTAGCAAAGGAAGTGGAGATGGATTAATCATCAAATATAATAAAGAAGGTCAAATAGAATGGATAGAGCAAATAGGAGGAAGCAGTTATGACGAAATCACAAGTGTAGCAGAAACAGCAGATGGAGGATACATAGCAGGGGGATACTTTGGTAGTAACATCACGTTATCCAATGGAGACACAAGTAAAGGAGGGGCTGTAATAATCAAATATAATAGAGTTAATAAGCCAGAGGTTGAATTAGATACTGAGATATCTAAAGGAGCAGGAACAAACTCCATAAGTGTAGATGATAATATAGATTATACATTAGAATATGAAGCAACAATAAGAAATTTTCAAGGAAAGTTAAAATTGAAAATAACAGATAGATTACCTCTACCAATAGACACTGAAAAATCAGATTTTGGAGGGGGACAATATGATGAAGCAACAAATAC
>JAAWCL010000195.1 GCA_022793235.1 Bacilli bacterium
ACATTCGATTCTGTTGTTTTAAATCCCTTATCTGAAAGTTCACCAGTACTAAGTATTGCTTTTGAATTTGTTAAAGTAAGCAATACAATAAGTTGTGGTTCATCATTAGTCTTTATAACACTAAAAGTTTTCTTTATTTTTCCATCTACCTGTGTATCAATACACTCAATCTTTTGTAATGATAAAAGTGAATGACCTTTTGCATACTCTTCCTCATTTTTTTCTACTACAAATGCAATTGTTGCCATACCAGGCATATCTATTACTTCAAATTTATTCATTTGTATTAAAGGTTCCATCTTAACACCTCTTTCTGAAATATTTTAATATAAAATATTATACTATATAAGAAAAAATTTTTCAATATTTTATTTTCTTATTCTGCTTTTTTTGTACCTATTTTTACAATTTGTTGTTGTGCATTATATCTATCTTTTGATAATATACCTGAATAAGTAACTACGCCATTTAATTTCTTTGTAATATATGACTCAGAAGTATAACCATTAACTCCACCAGATTTTACAACTTGCGTTCCGTCTGGTATTGTATTATCATATTCATACTTTGTAGTAAATGGTATTGTACTTAAATATTTATGAGATAAAATTACTTCATACTCTTTTTCTTCCTTTGTACCAAATATACTAATATTCAAACTTCCACCATTACTAAAAGATGTTACTATTTTTACAGGATATTTTCTTGTATTTTTAAATTTAAAATCTAGACTAGGTGAATACACAGTTGCATCTCTACTAGGAGGTACATAACCAACTGGAAGTCCATGTTGATGTCTTTCAACAATTTCTAAATTTGCCATTAAAGCAACATTATATAATGTTGATGTAGTTTGACAAATTCCTCCACCTAGTTCTTGTACTACTGTTCCTCCTTTAAAAGTTGCTGCGGCCTTATATCCTTTTGCTACAGTTGTATCACCTATTGCAGCGTTATATGAAAATATTTGACCTGGCATTATAACCTTTCCATTTAAATAATTTAATGCAATAGCTAAATTATTTGCTCTAGCTGCTTGACCTGGGTCAAAATATGTTGTATACCCAGC
>JAAWCL010000196.1 GCA_022793235.1 Bacilli bacterium
AACTTCAACGGCATCAAGCTGCTGGACGGCTCTCTGGACGGCGGCAGCGTCAAGTCCGAGGTTAAGCTGAGCCCCGCTCAGAACCTGACCATCCTGGCTGGTAACTCTTTGAGCAATGGACAAGTTGGAACAAGCACCATTATCCACAAAGACGGTACAACCAACGGCCTGACCTCCTTTAAAATCAGCCTGGACGGCGCCAAGTTCACAGCTTCCGGGACCGCTGGTACTACGCTCTCCATTACGGTTGGCGATGGTACTGCAATTGGGACAATCACTACTGGGACAATTTCCCGTGATTTGGATGCGGCTGGCCTGGCCGAGGAACTGGCTAAGGGCACCAGCACTATGACGATTACGATCGGTGGTACGGCCATCAATTATAAGGTGTCCGTTGGCGAGGATGGCAAGAGCCTACAGTTCGACATGGACCCCGCTTCCGTCGGCACACTTACAACGGATGACCAGTACACTGGTGACTTCAGCGTTGGCCAGTTGACTGTAGATACTGCGGCTAATGGTGTTGCCTCCGGTAAGATCAACCAGAAGACGCAGGTTATCAAGGAAGGCTCCGCCAGTTCCGACACGATTCTGGCCAACACACAGACGAATGGTATAACCTTTGATGAAAATTTCTTTACCGACGGTAAGGCCATTAAGGTGGGCGATGAGACCTATGTGTTTGCGCTGACCGATAAGACCGCCAATGCCAAGTTCGGCGCGGGCTATAAGGTTGTGGACGTCCGTGATCTGGTGGATCCTACCACAGATAAGATTCGGGTTCAGGATGCAAACGGCACCGCCACAAAGGTATATCTGAGTAATGCACTGACCCGCCTGTCTGAGGTGGCCAAGGATAACAAGATGTTCTCCGTTGGTGTGGAAAAAGATGCTGACTTGAAGCTTTCCTTCCAGGAGAAGAGCACCTATGACGGCGACGCCAAGCTGGACACAAACGCTAATATCCAGAAGCAGCTCCAGTTCTACAACTCCGTCTCTGTGGTAGAGACCACCATCAAGGGCAAGGGCTCCGCTCTGACCCTGCAGATCGGCGACACCTCCGAGAGCTTCAACCAGCTGAAGGTCTCCATCGGCGACATTCACGCCGCCGCTCTGGGCGTTGCTTCCATCAACGTGGGCAACCAGACTGACGCCGGTAATGCCATTGACGTGATCAAGAACGCCATCAACACCGTGTCCTCCATCCGCGGCACCCTGGGCGCGACCCAGAACCGTCTGGAGCACACTGCCAACAACCTGTCCGTCATGACCGAGAATATCCAGGACGCCGAGTCCACCATCCGCGATACCGATATCGCCGAAGAGATGATGGCTTACACCAAGAACAACATCC
>JAAWCL010000042.1 GCA_022793235.1 Bacilli bacterium
AAGACGATGAGGTAGATAGGCTGGAGATGGAAGAATGGCGACATTTTGAGTTGACCAGTACTAATAGATCGAGGATTTAATCATGATTTAATTTGATGAAGAGCAATATCTATGTTTTCAGGGAATTATTTTCCCAATATTTTCTTGGTAACGATAGAAAGTGGGGTACACCTGTTCCCATCCCGAACACAGAAGTTAAGCCACTTATCGCCGACGATAGTGAATGCGAAAATAGGATGTTGCCAAGATTTTTTTTGTTTGTATTTAATTATTTATATATATTTCGTTGATCAGTTGATTCTTGTCAACTTTTTTTGTGTATTTTTATTTTTTCTTTCTTTTTTCCTTTTGTTTATAATTTTTTTCCTTTTATTTTTTTGTGGAAATTCTTCCGTGACAACATGTAAGATCGAAATACTTTTCCACAAAAATGTGGAAAACAAATAGAAAATTGACAGAAGAAACTAAAATATGTAATAACTATTTACTTTTATATTGAATATTTTATTTTACCTTTGCTATAATAAGAATGGTGATAGGAATGGATTATAAAATAACAGTATATAATGAACAAGATACAATTGAACTTGCTCAAAATATTGAATCAGAAAAATTCAAAAATATGGTCATCTGTCTAGATGGAGACTTAGGTAGTGGGAAAACTGTATTTACAAAGGGATTTGCAAAGTCTTTAGAAATAAAAGAAGATGTTACCTCTCCGACTTTTACTATTATAAAAGAATATACATCAGGAGAATTACCCCTATATCATATGGATGTATATCGTTTAGATGGAAAAGTAGAAGATTTAGGGCTAGAAGAATACTATCAAAAAGGTGGAGTTTGTATTATAGAATGGTCTGAAACAATTAGAGATTATTTGCCAGAAGAAAGACTTGATATTCGTATAAAAGTAGTAGGAGAAGAAAAGAGAGTAATCATAATTACCCCTCATGGTACAAAATACGAAGATGTATGTGAGGCAATATTATGAGAATCTTATACATAGATACTTCTTCTACTTTTTTATATACTGGAATAGTAGAAGACAATAAATTACTTATTGAAATCCAAGAAAAATTAGAACAAAATTTATCCAAAGATACAGTTCCTAAAATAGCATCCATGTTTAAAACAATCAATTTAAAACCAAAAGATATAGATAAAATAATTGTAGTAGATGGGCCTGGATCATTTACAGGAATAAGAATTGGAATAACAATAGCAAAAGTCTATGCACATAGTCTAAATATCAAAATAACATCGATAACAAGTTTAGAAGCAATGGCAATATCAATAAATACAAATAATTATAAAGTACCAGTAATTGACGCTAGAAGAGGATATATCTATTCAGCAATTTTCGATAAAAATATGAAAGTAATTATGGAGCCACAACACATAAAAATAAATTTATTAGAGATAAAATTACAAGATATAGATAACTATATAATCATCACAAATGATGAGGTTAAAATAGAGGGTATAAAAACAACTTATAAACCAAATATTTTAAAAATAGTGGAAAAATATCAAAATAAGGAGAATATAAATCCACACAGTGTAAATCCAAATTATTTGAAATTAACAGAGGCAGAAGAAAGTTTGATAAGTAATGATAGAAAGGCTAACTAAAAAAAATATTGAACTATTAGATTTTGATATTCTTTCAAAAGAACAAGTATTAAAAGAATTAAATGTAAATCCATATGCAAACTATCTTGTATATATAGAAAATAATAAAATAATAGCCTATCTATACTACAGTTTCATATATGATAGAACTGAAATAAATATGATAGAGGTAAAAAAAGAAGAAAGAAATAAAAAAATAGGAACAAAATTACTAAAACAATATTTAGAAATAACAAAATGCCCATCAACATTAGAAGTAAATATAAAAAATTTACCAGCTATAGGACTTTATAAAAAATATGGATATAAAAAAGTAGCAATCAGAGAAAAATATTATAATGGAGTAGATGGAATTCTAATGGAAAGAAAATAAAAAAGGATAGTGAATGAATATGAACCAAAAAGATATATATATATTAGGAATTGAAACAAGTTGTGATGAAACAAGTTTTTCAATAGTAAAAAATGGAAGAAAAGAAATAGCAACAGTAATTGCCTCACAAATAGATATTCACAAAAATTATGGTGGTGTAGTACCAGAAATAGCAAGTAGAAACCATGTGAAAAATATAACAATGGTAATGGAAGAGTGCTTAGAAAAAGCCAACATGAAGATAGAAGATATCAATGCTATTGGAATAACATATGGACCAGGATTAATAGGTTCCCTTTTAATAGGTCTAGAGGCAGCAAAAACACTATCTTTTATTTATGATAAACCCTTAATTCCAGTGCACCATATTGCAGGGCATATTTATGCCAATTCATTAGTAAAGGAATTAGAATTTCCTCTTTTGGCAATTGTTGTAAGTGGAGGACATACAGAACTTATAAAAATGACAGAACATTATAAATTCCAAAAACTAGGAGGGACCTTAGATGATGCAATAGGTGAATGTTATGACAAAGTAGCTCGAGTAATGAACCTACCCTATCCAGGAGGACCAAAAATCGATAAAATATCTAAAAAAGGAAAAATAACCTACAAGCTTCCCTTACCATTAAACGATGATAGCTACAATTTTTCATTTAGTGGACTAAAAAGTGCTGTAATAAATCTAACCCATAATGAGGAACAAAGGGGAAAGGAGATAAATAAAGAAAACCTAGCAGCAAGTTTTCAAGAAATTGCAGTAAAAAGTATCATTGTGAAAGCGAAAAAAGCAATTCAAAATGAAGAACTAAAACATATCATATTAGCAGGAGGAGTAGCAAGTTGTACAAAACTAAGAGAAGAATTAGATAAGCTAGGAGAAGAATTAAAGGTAGATATGAGTTATCCACCAATAAAATATTGTACAGATAATGCAACAATGATTGCAGCTGCAGCATATTATGCCTATCAAGATGGTCGAAAAGCAGATCTGTATTTAAATAGTAAATCAAACGATAGACTATGTTAGGAGAAAATAAAGACAATGTAAAACATTAACACTTAATCCAAATTTAAGTGTATTTTTTTATAAAAAATCTTCGGATTATTAAAATGTATGCTATAATAAACATAATAAGGAGGATTATATGGCAAATAAAATAATACTAAATGAAACTTCATATTTTGGTAGAGAATCTAGAAAAGAATTAATAAATGAATTAAAAGCTAGAAATTTCAAAAAGGTACTAGTAATAACAGATAGACCTTTAATAGATGCCAAGGTAACAGAAATGGTTACAAAAGAATTGGAAATGGAAAAAATCCCTTATGAAATATATTCAAAAATAAAATCAAATCCTACTGTAGAAAATGTAAAAGAAGGTGTAAATATTTGTAAAAGTACAAATGCAGATGTCCTAGTAGCAGTAGGAGGGGGAAGTGTAATTGATACAGCGAAATGTATAAGTATTGTTATGACAAATAAAGAGTTTGAAGATATAATATCATTAGATGGAATGGCAAATACAAAAAATAAGGGTCTTCCTCTAATTACACTACCAACAACAGCAGGAACAGCAGCCGAAGTAACCATAAACTATGTAATAACAGATATGAAAAATACAAAGAAAATGGTTTGCGTTGATCCACATGATATACCAGTAGTGGCAATTATAGATCAAGAATTAATGGATAAAATGCCAAAAAAATTAAAAGCAGAAACAGGAATGGACGCCTTAACACATGCAATAGAAGGATATTTGACCAAAGCATCTTGGCTGATGACAGATATGTTTCATCTAAATGCAATGGCTTTAATTTTTAAGAACTTAGAAAAAGCAGTGAACGAGGAAGATAAAGAATCATTAGATAACGTCGCTTATGGACAGTATATTGCTGGAATGGGATTTTCAAATGTAGGTCTTGGAATAGTACATTCTATGGCACACTCCTTAGGAGCATATTATGATACCCCACATGGATTAGCGAACGCAATACTATTACCATATGTCTTAAAATTTAATGGGAAAGTATGTCCAGAATTATTCAAAAATATGGCAGGAGCCTTAAATTTAGAGATAGATGGACTAGCAGATAACGAAATAGTAGATAAATTTGTTATGGAAATAAGAAGAATAGCAGAAAATATAGGCATCCCCAAAACTTTAAAAGAAATAGGAATAAAAAAAGAGGACTTAGAAAAATTAGCAAATCAAGCAATAAATGATGTATGTACAACAGGAAATCCAAGAGAAACAACCAAAGAAGATATCTTAAATATTTATAAAGAAGCCTATGAATAAGAAAAAGAAAGAAAATAAGGAGTTGGAAATATGTTAAAATCAAAAGTAGGATATAGTATGGCTGAAGATAGTTTTACATCTGGATTAACAACAGCAAAAGCCTCAATTATAGGAAATGAGTCGAAAGTAGGTTTTTTATATACTTCGTGTACTCAAAATGTAAGAGAAATAGTAAGAGGAGTTAAAAGTATAACCAATATGCCTGTAATTGGTTGTACATCAAGTGGGGCTATTATAGTACCAGATGGAATTGTTGCAAGCAATCAGGGATTTTCAGGAATGCTTACAATGGCAGACCAAAATTTAACGGTAGGGGTAGCAGGCCATGAAGCAGGAGCAAACGCAAGATTAATAGGACGTGAGGTAGCGCTAGAAGCAGTAAGAAATGCAGGAATGAAAACAGCACCAGCTTACTTTTATATGGTGGCAAGTCCAAAAGAAGAAGAAGATTATTTAATGGGAATTCAAGATGTAATCGGAAGAGTACCAATGTTTGGAGGAAGCGCAGCAGATGACACAGTAGAAGGAAAATGGAAAATCATTTGTGACGATAAGGTGTTTTCAGATGGTGTAGCAGTTTGCTTTTTCTATACACAAAGTGATATCTTAACAGAATACACAGGAGCTTATCGTGAAACGAATATATCTGGAATTATAAATAAAGTAGAACAAAATAGAACACTAGTAACAATAGATAACGAAATTTCTTTAAATAAATATGCTAGTTGGATTGGAACAACTCCAGACAAATTAAGAGGAACAAAACTTTTAGAAGCATCAATACTACATCCATTAGGAATAAAAGATCCAATAGGAAATTTAACAGTAGTAAGACATCCAATGATAGGAAATAGCAACAATACTATGAACATAGGAAATAAGTTAGTAGGAAATACTACTGCTATTTTACTAGAAACAACCATAGATGAATTAATAGATTCAACTGGAAATGCCCTAAGAAAAGTAAGAAACGACTTAGCAACAGATCCAGCAGCCTATATCTTAATTCATTGTGGTGGTAGAAAATTAGGCATAAAAGAAAGATTACCTGAAGTACACAAACAATTAGTAAGAGAAGCAAATGGAACTCCATTCATATGTTGCTTTACCTTTGGAGAATATGGATATCATGAAAATTCAGCAAATACCTGTGGTGGACTGATGTTATCCTTTACAGGCTTTGGAGAGGAGTAAAGACTATGAAAAACTTAATTGGTGGAGAAAGACTAGATGCTAAAAATAAAGATATCATAAAAATAATCAATCCAGCTACTAAAGAAGAAATAGATACAGTTCCCAATTCAACGATAGAGGATGTAGATTTTGCAGTAAAAACAGCAAAAAAAGCACAGAAAGAATGGGCAAAAATATCTATATATAAAAGGGGAGAAATCATAGAAAAATTTTCACGGCTTGTAGATAAAAATAAGGAAGAACTGGCACTATTATTAAGTAAAGAAACTGGAAAACCAATAAAAGAAGCAAGAGTAGAAATAGGAAATTGCAAAATATTTGCCAAAGGATATGTAGAAAAAGCAAAACATGAATATGGGAATGTAATACCAGCAGGAATAGAACAAGGACAAGAAAAAACAATACAAATCACAACTCAAGAGCCACTTGGAGTTGTAGCATGTATTATACCATTTAATTTTCCATGTGATCTATTTGGTCAAAAAGTTCCATCTGCTTTAATTATGGGAAACTCTGTAGTAGTAAAGCCCTCTACTTGCAATCCTCTTACAGTTCACAAATATTGCGAATTATTACATGAAGCAGGAATACCAAATGGAGTAATAAACTGTATTTCAGGAAACGGTAAAATAGTAGGAGAGGCCTTATCAAAACATCCTGATGTAAATTTAGTAAGTCTTACAGGATCTACAAGTGTAGGAAGTACAGTAATGGCAAATGCAGCAAAAAATATAACTCATGTAATGCTAGAATTAGGTGGGAATGATGCCTTCATTCTAGATAAGGAATCAGACATAGATTTAGCTGTTGAAGAATTAGTATGGGGTAGATTATATAATACTGGTCAAGTTTGCTGTGCAAGCAAGCGATTCTTAATTCATAAAGATAGAAAAGACGAATTTATGAAAAAAGCAATTGAAAGAATTTCCAAATTAAAAGTAGGCTATCCACAAAATGAAGAAACAGATATAGGATGCCTAATAAACGAAGAGGCGGCTATAATGGTAGAAGAACAAGTTAGAAAAACCATAGAAGCAGGAGCAAGATTAATAATTGGTGGAAGAAGAAAAGGTGCCTTTTTTGAACCAACTATCCTAGATAATGTAACAAAAGAAATGGAAGTTATGAAAGATATGGAAATATTTGGACCAGTAATTCCAATCTGTACTTTTGAAACCATTGAAGAGGCAATAGAAATTGCTAATAATTCCTCTTATGGACTATGTGGTAACATCATCACAAATAATATGAAAACAGCATTCAAAGTAGCAACAGAACTAGAAGTAGGAGGAGCAATTATTAATGGTGCAAGTTTCTATAGATCAGCAGAGATGCCTTTTGGTGGTTGGAAACATTCTGGTTTAGGGAATGAAGGAATATCATCAACTTTAAAAGAAATGTCAAGAACGAAAACAATAGTACTAAAAAACATCTTAAATTAATAAAAATTCACTCAAAATAGAGTGCTTTTTTATTATTTAATAAATTTCACAGGATAGAGCAAAAAATATTTAAAAGCATACAATAAAGTGATATAATAAGAACGTATTTAGGAGTTGGTCAAATTGGCAAAAGAAAAGACAAAAAAGTCACAAACTAGAGTAAAAAGAAACCAAAAATTATATAAGGACACAATAATTACAGAGAGTTATGCCATCCATCATAGTATTATATTCCTTTTAATAATTAGCATATTAGCCAATGGTTTTACAATTTATCATTTTATAACGTTTAATCATAATAAAGTAAAAGTAGTGACAAAAACAAAGACAGAAATCCAAGAGAAGGTACCAGAAAATATTGTCTTTTTGGGAGACTCAATCACAAATAGATATGATTTAGAAAAATATTTTTCAGATATTAACATAGTAAACAGTGGAAAAGAAGGAAATAAAGCAACTGATATATTAGCAAGTATGAAAGAACGAGTATATGACTATAATCCATCTAAACTATTTCTTTTAATAGGAACAAATGATTTAGACGAGTCAACTGAATTATCAGTGGAGGAAGTATACAACAATATTATTGAGATAATCAAGCAAATACAAGAAAAACGAAATAAGGCAGAAATTTATATTGACTCTCTTCTTCCTGTAAACAGTGATGTAAGATATTCTCCAGCTAGAGATAAAGATAATAATAAAATAAAGGAACTAAATGAAAAATTAAAAGAATATTGTAAAAAAAATAAATGCACATATATTGATATGTATAATGAATTTTTAGATGAAGATGAGCACCTTAGCCTAAAATATACAACTGATGGATTGCATCTAAATAACAAAGGATATGAAAAATTTACTGAGCTCATAAAAAAATATTTAAAATAAAAAAATATAATAAAAAAGTAAAAAAAAAATTAGGTTTATTTTAGAAAAATTTTCATGATATAATCATTTTAAGAACAACATATAAAATCATCATATGGAGGTTATATATGAAAGAAGAAAAAAAAATAAGACAATCAAACTTTGAGCTAATGAGAATAATTTCGATGATATTAATTATTATGTGGCATCTAATTTTTCATGGAGGTTTATTAGAAACAAATCCTACTAAAATAAATATAATATTAGAACTATTCATACTAATAGGTGCTGTACATGTTAACTCTTTTATATTAGTAACAGGATATTTTCAAGAAAGTAAAAAAATAAATTACAAAAAAGTACTCTCTCTAATAGCCACTTCGTGGTTTTATCGTGTCTTTTTTTTAGTAATTGCTCTGTTAATAGGTACATTTACTATAAGCAAATTAGAAATATTTAATGAACTATTACCAATTGATATGAGAGATTATTGGTTCATAAATTTATATCTGGTATTATATATAATAAGCCCTTATCTGAATATTATAGTTTCGAAGATAAATCAACAAGATTTTAAAAGGATTCTTATAGGCGGGTTTATCATTTTCTCCATAATCCCATTTATAACGAACAATAAAACAATTGCAAATGATGGATACACAATAACAAACTTTTGTTACCTATATCTAATAGGAGCCTATCTGAAAAAATTCCCCATAAAGGAATCTAGTTATTTAAAAAAATATACACAGAAGAAGCAAAGATATTTATTTTTGAGTATTATGATATTTTTTTGCCTATTGAATTTTATAGGCTATCAATTATCCAAAAATATAATAGGAGAAAATGAAATTATAAATCAAATGGCAATAAATTATTGCGCAAGCTATCGCGCCTTTAGTAATCCATTTATTATTTTACAAACTATAGGTTATTTCCTATTTTTTAGTACACTGACAATAAAAAGTAAAGTAATTAACAAAGTAAGTACATTTACATTAGAAGCCTATCTTATACATGAAAACTTTTATGTATTAAATATCATATATGATATAATGAAGACAAGAATATGGTATCAATATGGAGGAACAATAGTAATAGGTTTAACTTTAATAATACCATTCCTCATCTTTTTATTATGTGTGGCAGTAAGTACCTTTAGAAATAAAATATTGCAATTTATAAAAAAAAGAAAAACATATAAAAAAATAAAAGAAATAGGGAAACAATATCTAACAAAAATAAGTAAAAATGAAATGATAAAAGAATGATTTATTATAAATAAGATATAAAAAAATAAAAAGAAAATGAATGAATGAAATTATTTTACAAACAATAAAAATAGAAAA
>JAAWCL010000197.1 GCA_022793235.1 Bacilli bacterium
GCTTTGATCTGGGTGCGGTGTTTGGCCTGTGCGTCTGTCTGCTTGGTTTTCTGATCCTCCATTTTTACCGCCGCTTGGCAGAGCGGGGCGGCTGGCGAAAGGCAATCGTTCGCCTGGTATCTGCTTTTTACTGTCTGGGCCTGCTTTGGGCCGGGTATTTAACGGGGCTGATGATCTCTGCCCAGTATCGCACGCCGCCTGCCGGAACCAATGTGATCGTTTTGGGTGCGCAGGTGTACAGCGCGGAGCGAATGGGCGTTACTCTGACAAACCGGGTGGATCGAGCGGTGGGCTACCTGCTGGAAAACCCCGGCGCAAGCTGTATCGTTACCGGCGGCCAGGGCGGGGACGAGCCCTGCCCGGAGGCCCTTACGGAAAAAAACGCCCTGCTGCGGCTGGGCATCGAAGAAGAGCGTATTTATATGGAGGATCAGTCTCGCAACACCCGGCAGAACCTGAATTTTTCCCGGGAGATCGCGGAACGGGAGGGCTTGGGTACAGAGTTCGCTCTGGTGACCCAGGGCTTTCACATGTACCGTGCCTTAAAGCTGGCGGAAAGCGCCGGGCTTACGCCCTATAGCTTGGTGGCGGATACCGATCCGATCCTGTTGCCGGAGTACTACGGCAGAGAGCTTTTATCTCTGACAAAATGGCATGCTGAGAAGCTTTTGCTGGAGTAAGGAAGGAGGAAGCAGAACATGAAGCTGCTGCTGAAGCGAGCCAGAATCATAGATCCCTCCCAGAACATGGATGGAACAGGCGATATTCTGATTTCGGACGGAAAGATCCGTGAAATCGGAGAAGACCTTTTTTCCCGCGGAGCGGAGGCGGAGGAAATTCTGGACTGCGACGGCCTGGTGGCCGCCCCCGGTCTGGTGGATCTCCACGTGCATCTGCGGGATCCCGGACAGACCCAGAAGGAGGACGTATTTTCCGGCTGCCGCGCCGCCGCCGCCGGGGGAGTCACCAGCCTGTTGGCCATGCCCAACACCGCCCCGTCCATGGATTCCCCGGA
>JAAWCL010000146.1 GCA_022793235.1 Bacilli bacterium
CACTATCTGAAGCCAACTTACCAGAAAACACAAAATCAACCCAACAAGGAACAATAGTAGCACCAAAAGAAAATTGGAATATAGAAACTGTAACAGCTATATCAGTAGGAAATGGAGAAACAGTACCAGTACCAATTGGATTTTATTATGTAGGAGGAGACTTAAATACAGGAGTAATAATAAGTGATGAAGAAGAAGACAAATATGATGGAATAACAGACAAAACTACTTGGGAATATACTACACAATTAAAGGGAAATCAATTTGTATGGATACCATGTACAGAAGAAGAATATAAAAAAAGCGAAGTATGGAATGGAATAACACAAGGACCAGGTACACTAGCTAACACAGGTTGGGATAAAACTACCTATACATCAGAACTACCGCAAATAAGGAAATATGGAGGATTTTACGTTGGAAGATATGAAGCAGGACTAGCAAAAACAATAACAGAATTTACATCAACACAAAAAAATACAAGTTCAAATCAAGTATATAATAAAGAAGGAATACCACAAGCAAGAGCAGGAGTAATACCATGGAATTTCATAGATTGGACAACTTCACAAAAAAATTCAAAAAATATGTATGATACAACAAGTGTAAGTAGTGGATTAATAACAGGAACCCAGTGGGATGTAATGTTAAAGAAGATAGTAGAAAAAACAGATTTAACAGAAGCAGACTTAACAAATTCAGTAAACTGGGGAAATCATAGTAATAATAGTATAGAATACAAAGGAAGACTAGCAAGAGCATGGTATTCTAGTGGCTGGTATTTAGCAGCATTTGGAGAGAAGACAGAAGGAAATACGAATAGTTATAGTTCAGGAAATGGAGATTTATTAACAACAGGAGCAAGTGGACAAACAGAAAAGTATCACATATATGATGTAGCAGGAAACTTATGGGAATGGACAGATGAAGCATCACTATATAAAGCAGGAACAGCAAGTGAAACAAATGCTCAATATCACGTTCTTCGTGGTGGCGAATGTATCGATTTTTCTACAACTAACCCAGTATGTTACCGAGTTGGCAATGGCATAGTTAGCCATGCTGAATTTTCTGTCGGGTTTCGTGTAGTTTTATACCTAAAATAAGATAACAAGACAAGGTGACAGGCTTTTGTCTAGACAAAAGTCGAAATTAAAATAAATTAGGAGAGTTTTATATGTCTAATGAAGAAAATTATATAATTGAAAATGAAACAACTGATATCACAAAAAAACAAGAATATTGGAGTACTGGTATTGGATTAAATAAAGTTGACAATTTAGAACCTTCTAAATATTTATTAGATTTATCCAAAAAAAACATTAATGGTGAACTCAAATATTATGAAGTAGAAACCTTATTAAAAAACTACTATGAAACACAAGATATTAACAATATAAATATTCAAAAAGAGAAAGAATGTGATTTAGTTTCATTAAGAATTGCACAATTATTAGAAGATAAAAGTTTTGGGTTTAGTCCTATTACATTAAAAAACATTCATAGATACTTATTTAAAGATATATATAACTTTGCAGGTAATTATAGAGATTATAATATTACAAAAAAAGAGGATGTACTAAACGGAGATACTGTTAAATATGTAAATTATCAAGATATAGAAAGCTATTTTGAATATGATTTTAAAGAAGAAAGAGAATTTGATTATTCAAAACTAAATAATGAAGAATTGATAAAGCATATTGCCAAATTTACTTCAAGCATTTGGCAAGTACACCCTTTTGGAGAAGGAAATACAAGGACAACAGCAGTATTTATTGAGAAATATCTTAATAATATGGGATTTAATGTTAATAATGATATATTTAAAGATAAAAGTTTATACTTTAGAAATGCTTTAGTAAGAAGCAATTATGGAAATATTCCCAAAGGAATTTATCCTACATTTGATTATTTAATAATGTTTTTTGAAAATTTATTACAAGAGAAAAGCAATGAATTAAAAAACAGAGATTTATATATTAAAGAATTATTTGAAAATAATAATTAATTTTATTATTTGGAGATGTACAAATGGACTAGCAGTATACACAAAAGATGTAGAACAAAATGATCTTCAACCTCTTTCAAATGAGAATCTACCAGAAAACACAACTGAGAATCAACAAGATGTAGGAACTATTGTAGCCCCAAAGGAAAATTGGAATATAGAAACTGTAACAGCCATATCAGTAGGAAATGGAGAAACAGTACCAGTGCCAATTGGGTTTTACTATGTAGGAGGAGACTTAAATACAGGAGTAATAATAAGTGATGAAGAAGAAGACAAATATGATGGAATAACAGATAAAACAACTTGGGAATATACTACAAATTTAAAAGGGAATCAATTTGTATGGATACCATGTACAGAAGAAGAATATGTAAAATGTGAAGTATGGAATGGAACAACACAAAAACCAGGGATCTTAACAGGGGCTGGATGGGACAAAACAACATATACTTCAGAATTACCACAAATAAGAAAATACGAAGGATTTTATGTAGCAAGATATGAAGCAGGACTAGCAGAAACAATACCAGAATTTACA
>JAAWCL010000198.1 GCA_022793235.1 Bacilli bacterium
AAGTGCCACAAACATTAGTCTTTTTAAGAAATGTATCAAAGAGATGTAGAAAATATGAAGGAAGTTTAGTTATAATTTCTCATTCTGTGGTAGATTTTATTGATGATAGTGTAAGAATGTATGGACAAGCAATACTGGATATGGCAACCTATAAGATACTAATGGGAACAGATGGAAAAAACCTAGAAGATACAAAAGAAATATTTAAACTAACAGAGGCACAAGCAGACTTTTTATACAAAAAGAAAAGAAATATGGGAGTTTTTATAATAGGTTCAAATAGAGTTTTTGCAAATTTCTTAGTCAAAGATAAAGAATTAAAAATCTTTGGACGAGGAGGTGGAAGATAAATGGCTATTGATCCAGCAACTGCAAAACTAATTGCAAAAGTGGCATTGAAAACTTTAACTGATGAAGATAAAAGAAGAAACTTGATAATAGGAATAGTTATAGCAATAGTAATATTCTTAATGATAATTTTGATACCGTTATTTATTCTTTTATCTCCAATAGAGGCATTAAAAGCATATTTTAGTGCAGATGAGAATGGAGATATAAAAGACACATCTTATATAGCAATGACAGATATAAAAGACAATTATAAAACACAAAATTCAAAAGTTGGAGAATTAAAGTATGATGGAGGGACTTTTCCATTGCCTGTTAATAATCCAACTATTACTTGTAAATTTGGAGCGAGAATACATCCTGTTACAGGAAAACAAAGTTTTCACACTGGATTAGATATAGCAGGTGCTTGGCATAGTGATATTATGAGTGTAGAAAAAGGAATAGTGGTTTTTGCAGGAGTTCAAAAAGCTTATGGAAATTGTGTAGAAATAGAACATAAGAATAATGATGGAAAAAGATATTTTACATTTTATGCTCATCTTGCAAGAATTGATGTAATAAAAGGACAAGAGGTAACACAGGGAAGTGTTATAGGAATACAGGGGGGAGATCCTAAAAGAGATCCAAACCCTGGATATAGTACAGGCAGTCATCTGCATTTTGAGATAAGAATGAGTGTAAGTGGAGATTATTTAGATCCTAAAGATTACTTGTTTGATAATAAAAATGTATAAAAGATAATGAAAAAATTGAAAC
>JAAWCL010000043.1 GCA_022793235.1 Bacilli bacterium
ATTATACATCAAGACATAATAAAAACCCATAAAGTGGGTCTCTCTTTTTTTTGAAAGTCCACTTTATAGGTTACATTTTATATTAACTTCAATTTTTAAATCTTTTGTAATGTTTATTTTTAATAAAAAAGAAAGCTTTAAGCTTTCTTTAGAGCATATACATTCCATTTGTGTTATCTGTTACATTGCTACTATAAATATTTGCTTTTTCTGTTAAGGTATTTTCTATGTTATTTAGTCTTTTTTCAATATATTCTAATTCTCTTTCTATTTTCTCCATTAGTCTTTTTAATTCATTTGTTATTAGGGTGTTTTGTTGTGGTGTATATGGCACTCCATTAGGTATCATATTTGGCATATTATTAAACATTTTTTCTACCTCTTTCTTTTTATTATATGTATTTTCTTTAATATGTGTTATTATATAGTGGTTAGAGGTGATTTTACATTGAGACTTCGTAATTTAAAAAATAAAGAGATTATTTTATCTGAAAGTGATTACGTTATAGAAAATCCTTTTTTGTATCGAGGAAGATTTTGTGATTTGTTTGGAAATTTTAATCCTATTCATTTGGAAATAGGTATGGGGAAGGGTAAATTTTTATATCAAAATGCTCTTCTTCATCCTGATATTAATTTTATTGGTATTGAAAAGTGTGATAATGTTCTTGCAAGAGCCTTGCTTTTTCTTCCTAAAGATATTCCTAATCTTAAGATTATACGTATTCATGCTTTGGAAATAGATAAAATTTTTGATAAGGAGATATCTGTTTTATATCTTAACTTTTCTGATCCTTGGCCTAAAGTTCGACAAAATAAAAGAAGACTTACTAGTACTATATTTTTAGAGAAGTATGAGAATATTTTTGTGAATACTAAAACGATTCATTTTAAAACAGATAATTATGATTTATATAGATATTCTATTGAAAGTCTTAGTCAGTATGGGTATTCCTTTTATGATGTTACATTTGATTTACATAGAGAGTTTGATTCGATTATTATGACTGAGTATGAGGAAAAGTTTGTGAAAAAAGGGCAAAAAATTTATGCTTTAAAAGCTAGAAAGTAGTTTCTTAATCTGTTATAATAAATGATAGTAGGTGATTATATGCGTTTAAAGTTTCTTTTTCTTTTTATATTTCTATTTTTCATTACTGGTTGTACAGTGGAAAAGTTAGATGTAAATAATTATGATGTTTTGATCGATAAGATTCTTTTAAGAGATAATAAAGTGAAAAATAGTGTAGGACTTGGATATTCTTATTATATACCTAAGGGGCTTTCTGTTGTGGATAAAGATGAGAATAATATTTTGTTTCGTGATAAGTATAATAATATCTATTATTTTTATGCTGATATTATTAGTTATTATCATAAAGCTTCTAATACTTATAAAGAGTCTAATTCAGCTTATTATTCTAGGAAAATAGAGAATAATAATAGAAAACTTAATGGTTATGTAGAAATAAATCAGGAAAATGATAAATATTTTGTTGAAGCTGTATATAATTATGTTAAAATAGAGGTATATACTTCTAAGAATAGTTTAAATGATGTGCTTGTAAATATATGTGAAATTTTATCCTCTATTCAATATAATAATAAAGTATTAAGTACGACTATAGGGGAAAATATACTTGATTATAAAGAGGAGTCTTTTAATATATTCACTACTAAGAAGTCTACTACAGATTATTTAGATTATATAGAAAGATATGATAGTGGTTCTTCTAAAAGAAAAAGTGATAGTGAGAGTTATTTTGATGAGGAAGTTATTGATGTAGAGACTTTTGAAGAGTAGAGAGGTGGATTTATGAAGTTACTGGATAAGCTTAAGAATGCTCTTTTTGAAGAAGAATATGTTGAAGTAGAAGAAAAAGAGGAAAGAGTAAAAAAAGAAAAGCCTAAAAAGATAAAAAAAGAGAGTACAGATGTGAAAGTTACTAATTATGAAGAGAATGAAGAGGTTGTTGTCGCAAGAAAGATTGCTCCTATAAAAAAAGAAGAAAAAGTAGTGAAAAGTGAGTCTTTAGGTAGAGAAGATTTTAGAAAGTTAGTACAAGATGAGAATACTATTTCAAAACCAAGTCGTGTGAGTTTAAATGACTATGATGTTCCGATACTTAGTAATAATACAAATATAAAAGTCACAGAAATAGAAGAGGAGAGAGTTGTAAAACCTACAAGACCTGCTATTTTTAATCAAGAAAATTATGAAAGTTATGAAGAAAGAATTCAGACTAAGCCTAGTTTTAGTAAAGAAATAAAAAGAGACGTAGAGAGAAATAGTCCTGATGCTTCTTTGTATAAGACAAATAGAGAAGAAGAATATATAAAAAGAAGTACTGCAAATGAATATTGTAATTATGAAAAGAGTCGAGTTAAAAAAGTATTTAAGCCTTCTCCAAATATTTCTCCTATTTATGGAATTATTGATGATAATGTTGGAAGAGTTAGAGAACCTATAAGAAAGGAAGTTCGTCTTACTAGTGCAATTCGAAATGATCGAGTGGGTGTTGATGATGTAAGACGTAAAGCGTATGGAACTTTAGTTGATGATTTAAGTGATAATTTTTCTTATAGTGAAGAAGAGGGTGAGCGTAATAATAATTTATTAATTGATTTAAGAGAAAATAATGCTCCAGAGGTGAATAGGGTTACTATTTCAGATGCAGAGGAATATTTTGAAGATTTGGGACTTCAGTATGATACTGATTATATAGATGCTAGTAAGGCTAAGGCTAGTGGTAAGAGACTTAAAAGTGATTCATATGATAGTCCAAGAGTAGAAGAAGAAAAGGAAGATGAAATACCATCATTTTTACAAGAAGATGATTTGAGTCATTTTGCAGAGGAGTCTTTAGAACCTATATTTCCGCCAAAGGAGGAGCATTTTGAAGAAGAAAAAAAAGATTTTTTTGCAGGAGAACAAAGTGTGGCTATATTTGACGATAAGACGGAAGATGATGCAACTGATGATGATAATTTGTTTGATTTGATTGATTCTATGTATGATAAATAGAAAGGAGAATAAATATGGTTGAAATAGGAGTTATATTAAATGTATTATTATATACATTTGGTATCATATTATTAATAGTACTAATTATTCTGGGAATTAGAATGTTTAATTTTTTGGAGAAGGCAGATCGAGTTTTAGAAAAAATAGATAGAAGAGTGGATTCTTTAGATAATTTTTTTATGGTAATGGATAAAACGACTTCTAGTATTACTACTATAACAGATAAAATATCATTTTCAGTAATTAGTTTAATTTCTAGATTATTTAGTAAAAAGAAAAGAAATAAGGAGGATATGTATGAGTAAATGTGATAATAGGAAAATGAATGGGGTGGGTAAGTTCGCCCTTGGAGTAGGACTTGGGGTAGGACTTGGGGTTTTATTTGCTCCTAAGCCTGGAAAAGAAACACGTGCTGAACTAAAAGAGAAATTTAAGGAATTACTTGATCATGTTAAAAATATTGATCTTGATGAAGTAAGAGAAGATTTTCAGAGGAAGATTGCCAAATTAGAGGAAGAAATAGCTGATTTAGATCGTGAAAAGGTATTTAAGATTGCTAAGAAAAAGGGTGAAGATATAAAAAGACATGCTGAAGATTTGGTTAATCTAGCAGTAAAGAAGGGAACACCAGTACTTGAAAAAGCAGCAGAGGAAGTAAGACAGAAGGCTATTGATGTTACTAAAAATGTTTTAGAAAAGCTAGAAAATAAATAAATTTTATTAAAAAAAGATATATAGACTTTTATTCTATATATCTTTTTCTTCTTTTTTTGTGTTTTTCTTTTTCTCTTCTTTTATAGTGGCTTTTATATTTTCGCTTTTACCTTCATTTAGTTGTTTTTTGACATTTGATATGACACCACTTATACCTAGAGCTGTGAACACTACAGATATTGCAAAATCTTTAAATAGTGCAGTTTGAAAAGTCTCATTTTCGTATAATACTTTTAGATTTTCAAAATTACTTGGTAAGTTTTCTTTTGCAAGTAGTAATAATGGAATTACTACTAGTGTTGATATTGTTACACATAGTAGTGAGATTACAATTATGATTATTGGTAATTTTTTATCTACTTTTCCTTTAAATAATTGGTATCCCTTTAATACTCCCATTGCTATTAATATGGCAAGTAGTGATAATATCATTTCTCCATATACATACATTAGAATCCAAGGAATGGTTGCGATAATACCACCTATTACTCCTCCTAAGATTCCTTTTATGTAGCTTTTGTTTTCATTCATAAAAATACTCCTTTCTTCTTTAATTAAATATTATATAACGTATTTTTGTGTTCGTCTATAAATTTGTTTCAATTGTTGCTTTTTTTCTTTTCTTTTGGTATATTTTAAATGTATTTCTTTGTTTTTTTGGAGGTGAAGTTTATGCATATTGAATTTGAAGTTCGTATATTAGAAATTGATTATGATGATATTATCAGGCGACTTGATGGTATTGGTGCTAAGTTTGAATGGGATTTAATACAAAAACGTTATACTTATGATTTTAAACCAAGGGATAGTAAACGTTGGATTAGACTTCGTACAAATGGGAAGACGACTACTCTTACTTTTAAAAATATAATTAAATCGGCAATAGATGGAACTGAAGAGGAAGAAATAGAAGTTAGTGATTTTGATGTTTGTCATTCTATGCTTTCAAAACTTGGTTATGAGCCGAAAGCTTTTCAAGAGAATAGACGGATTCAATATAATTATAAAGGTGTTGAAATAGATATTGATTTTTGGCCTTTTATTCCTACTTATTTGGAGATAGAGGGTAGAAGTGAAGAAGAAGTTTATGAAGTTGTTAGGGCTCTTGGATTTAGTGAAAGTGATGTTACAGCATTAGATGTAGATTCTATATATAAACATTATGGTTATAATTTGGATGATGTTTTTGAGCTTAAGTTAGAGGAGGAACGTAAATGACATTATATGAAGATTTAAAATATAGAGGTTTGATTAAGGATGAAGCTGGAGAGGATTTAGAGAAAAAGTTAAATCAAGGGGGTCTTACCTTTTATATTGGTGCTGATCCTTCAGCTGAGAGTTTACATATTGGTCAGTTTCCTACTTTTTTGGTTGCTGAAAGACTAAGAAGGGCTGGGCATAAGGCTATTATTTTAGTTGGTGGTGCTACAGGTCGTGTAGGGGATCCTAGAGGTACTAAGGAAAGAGAAAAGTCTGATGTAAAAGTGGTTGAACGAAATTTTGAGAAAATAAAGTTGCAAATGAAGAAATTGTTTGGAGAGGATACATTAGTTGTTAATAATTATGATTGGTTTAAGGAATATAATTTTATTGATTTCTTAAGAGATGTAGGTAAATACGTTAATGTTTCTTATATGATTAATAAGGATTTGGTTAAAAGGCAAATGGAGTCTGGAATTAGTTATGCAGAGTTTTCTTATATGTTGATACAAGGATATGATTTTAAGTATTTACATGATCATTATGGAGTTTCTTTGCAATTTGGTGGTTCTGATCAATGGGGAAATTTAACAACAGGGATTGAGTTAATCCGAAAATTGAATAATGAAGAGGTATATGCTTTTTCTTGTCCTTTGACCTTGGATGCTTCTGGAAAAAAGATTGGTAAAAGTGAAGGTAATGCTTTATGGTTAGATAAAGAAAAGACTTCTAGTTATGAATTATATCAATATATTATTAATTTTGAGGATATTATGATGGAGAAGTATTTGAAAGTCTATACGTTTTTAACTAAGGAAGAGATAGAAAAAATTTTGGAAGAGCATACTAAAAATCCTGAAGTTCGAATTGCTCAAAAGACTTTGGCTCGTGAAGTTATCACGTATTTACATGGAGAATCTGAATATGAACAGGCTGTTAAAATTAGTGAGGCTTTGTTTAATGGTAATATCAAGACTTTGAATGCAGAACAAATAGAAATTGCTTTTAAAGGTGTTCCTTCTTATGAAATCGATCAGGATGTACTACTTTTGGACTTGTTAGTTGATTCTTCTATATGTAAAAGTAAGAGAGAGGCTCGAGAATTTATAGGGAATCGTTCTATTTCAGTAAATGGTGATGTTTGTGACCAAATGGATGCCTTTATTCAGAGAGTGAATGCTATTGACAATCAATATATAGTGATTCGTAGAGGTAAAAAGAAGTATTATATTATTAAGTTTGTTTAGAGAAAGAAGTTATATATGAAGACAAAAGATAAAAATATGGAAAAAAAGAGTTCTAAAAAAGTTATGCTTGTTGTAAAAGTGGCATTGGTTATATGCTTATTTGTGCTTATAATAGACATTTTCTTTGTTTTATATACAAAAAATAAGCAAGATTCTAAGAAAACTTTTTTTGAAAGTTTAAATTCTTATGTTTTGATGGATCAGTCTTATTATGGTGTTGGTAGTAGTAATATGGATGATAATGGTTATGAGAAGGCTACCTTATATAAGTATGATTCTAATTATAAGTTATTATGGGAAAAACGTTTTAAATCAAAATATAATAGTACCTTTTATAATATAGTGGAAGATGGAGATTTTTTACTTGCTGTTGGAAGTTATGAAAAAACAAAAGAAGAAAATGAAGAGAAATTAAGAACGGCTGTTTTAGTAAAATATAATAAAGATGGTGAAGTATTATTTAAAAAGGATTTGCAAATTCTTGGTAATTCTAAGTTTGTTAATTTATTGGTACTGGATGATGGTTATGTTGTTGTGGGGCAAAGTATTTATGCTAATAATGTTTTAGGAAATGATGATAGTGGTGGTGCTATTATTATAAAATACGATAAAGATGGAAAGGAAATTTGGAGACAGAATACAGGCGGTAATAAATCTGGCTTATTCAATAGCGTTATTCAGGATGGAGATTATTTATATGCTGTTGGAAAGGATGCTACTCGTTATGGTATGATTGCAAAATATACTTTAGATGGTGAAAAGGAAAAGGCAGTTAGTTATGCTAAGACAGATACTATTGGATTTTCTAATATTGTAAAGTTTGGGGATCAATTTATATGTGTCGGTGCTAAAAAAATCAAAGAAGATGATGAATATGATCATGATATTGATGGATTGTTAGTTGCTTATAATAGTAATTTGGAAAAGACTAATGAAGTTACATATAAAGATACAAAAAAGGGTCTTGAGCGATTTAATGATATTATTGTGGATAAGGATAATTTGATTGTTGTAGGACACGAGGCGGTTGTGGATAAAGAAAATTCTACTTCAAAAGAATATGTTTATAATTATAGGAGTTTTATTTTGAAGTTTGATTCAAGTTTGAAAAAGAAAGAGGAAATTATTTATAAGGAAAATTTAGATGACTATTTCACAGATATAAAACTTGTTAAAGGAAAATATCTTGTTAGTGGTTATAAAAAATATAAATTTAATAAATATAAAACTTTCTTTGTTCATTATTCTAGGGATTTTAAATAATGCTTACGATTTGTTTGGTTCGTCATGGGGAGACTGATTATAACAAGAGAGGTCTTGTTCAGGGGAGAGTAAATGTTATTCTTAATCATAATGGCAGAAGTCAGGCTTTTCTTTTGAGAGAGAAAATAAAAGAAGAAAAATTTGATGTATGTTTTTCTTCGCCTTTGATTCGTGCTATGCAAACATCTATGATATTGGTAGGAGATCGTACTTTAATTTGTAAAGATGATCGATTAATTGATCGTTGTCAGGGAATATTTGAAGGTCAGTCCTCTAAGGATTACGACACTTCTCTTTTTTGGAATTATGATTTGAATTCTGATTTAGATGGTGTTGAAAAGGTACAGGATGTCTTTTCTCGAGTTCGTGGGTTTCTTTCGTATCTTAAGGATAATTATAATAATAAGAAAATTTTAATTGTTTCCCATGGTGCTATTATACGAGCTTTATATCATATTTTACATGAAACAGATTTAAGTGGTGATTTACTTACCTTTATGTTTGATAATTGTTATTATGAAAAGTTTATTTTAAAATAAAAAAAATTCGGTTTTTCCGAATTTTTATTTATTATAGAACTCAACAATCAATGATTCATTTATATCCATATTTAATTCGTTACGCTCTGGATATCTAACATATGTACCACTTAGTTTATTTTCATCAAATGTAATATATTCAACGCGTTTTGTTGTTTTTTCTAAAGCTTCTTTCATTGATTTATGTTCTTTTGAACTTTCTTTTATAGCAATTACATCTCCAGGTTTACATCTGTAAGATGGAATGTCTACTTTTTTACCATTTACTGTTAGATGTCCATGGTTTACAAGCTGTCTTGCTCCACGTCTTGTTGTTGAGAATCCCATACGATAAGCAATATTATCTAGACGAGATTCTAATAATTTTAAGAAATTTTCACCATGAATTCCACTCATTTTTCCAGCTTCGTTGAATGTTTTGCGGAATTGTTTTTCATTTAATCCATACATAAAACGAACTTTTTGTTTTTCTTTTAATTGTGTTCCATAATCTGAAAGTTTTCCTTTTCTTGCATTTCCATGTTGTCCAGGTCCATAAGGGCGACGTGCTAATTCCTTTCCTGTTTCAGTAATCGAAAATCCTACACGACGAGCTTTTTTGTAGTTTGGTCCAGTATATCTTGACATAATAGTCTCCTTTCTAAATACATCTTCCTTTATAAGCTTTCAGCCATATCTTAGGGAGTTTTACTTCATTTTTCGCCTAACAGCAAAGGTTACTTGATATTTTGTAAAACACTTTAAAATATTCTAAAAGTGCTGTTAAAGTGAATATGCGAGTTTATTATATAAAATATTTTGTTGTCTGTCAATATTTTGGATAGGGTTCTTTTTGATTCGTTCTTTCTAAAATGTAGTCAGTTGATACTTGATAGTAATTGGCTAGAGTATTTAGTAAATCTATGGGTAAGGTTCTTTTTCCTATTTCATATAATCCGTATACTTGTCTTTTTATTTGTAGTATTTCTGCTATATCTTTTTGTAGTAAGTCTTTATCTTCTCTTAAATCTCTTAATCTTTTTAAGTACATATTTTCACCTCAATAAAATTTTCTCATGCAATCATTAAATTGCATTGACAAGCAATTATTTGATTGCTAGAATATTGTTATAGGCAACTTATTGATTGCTTTTATTAAATAAAGGAGTGTAAAATGGAAAGTAGGAAGAAAAAGAGTATTACAGTCTTGGGTTTGGTATCCTTATTACTTGTTATAATCGGGGTAACGTATGCCGCCTTTAGTTATAGTAAAGTGGGAACAAATGAAAATACCATCTCCACCTCAACCATCTCTATGAGTTATACAGAAGGAGATAATAAAATCACAATAGATAATGCCCTGCCAACAGAGGATGAAGTGGGGAAGACTCTAACAGAAGAAGGGCAAGTCTTTGATTTTACAGTCAGTTTTAATATAGTGGGAAAAAGTGCTATTGCCTATGAAGTAGTAGGAGAGAAAGAAGTTACTTCCACCCTGTTAGATAATGAAGTAAGAATCTATCTAGAGAAATCAATAGATGGAACGAATTATTCTTCTATTTATGAGCCAACAGGCTATCTTCCTTTAGAAGAGGATACAGATATAGGGGCGAAGAAGGGAGAAATGCTTCTTGATACAGGAAGTGTAGATGAGACTTTAACTTATTATTACAGACTTAGAATGTGGGTAGCCAAGGATTATGTGCTTACAGGCGAATCAAAGTTCTTTACATTAAGAATCAATGTATACGGAAAAGATAGTAATTTATTTACAGCAAAAGACTTACTTCTTGATATAGAAAATATCACTATGAAACAAGAAGAGAAAGTAAAACCAAATGTAGTTGTATTACCAGACTATACAACAGATAAAACCTTAACTTGGACAAGTAGCAATGAAAATATTGTTAAGGTAACAGAAAGTGGAGAGATAGAAGCGATTGGAATAGGAGAAGCAGAGGTAACAGTGAGTACCAATAATGGTATTACAAAAACTATACATGTTACCGTTACTACAAACAGATACACAATCGAGATTGAAAATGAAAAGGGAGAGATCGAAGAGATAGAAGTGAAATACAATGAAAACTATAATCTCCCAATCCTTGAAAAAGAAGGATATGAATTTGTAGGTTGGTTCACAGAACCTGAAGGTGGAGGAAATCAAATAACCAATGATATGCCAACAGATGATACGATAAAGAAACTCTATCCTCATTTCATACCAAAAGAATATGAAATCAGTTTTGATAAACAAGATGGAACAGAGTCTGACAAAATAAAAGTAACGTATGATTCTGTATATGAGAATCTACCTATTCCAGAAAGAGAAGGGTATACCTTTGGAGGATGGTATCTTGATACAGATTATACAGAAGAGATAAGAAATGGAGACATAGTTAAAATTACGGATAACACCAATCTCTATGCCAAATGGATTCCAAATAAATATACAGTCACTCTAGATGGAAATGGAGGAACAGTTAACCCGAGTAGTATCGAAGTCACTTACAACTATATTTATAGTGGACTACCAACTCCAACTAGAACAGGATATACCTTTGCAGGATGGTATACAGAAAGAGAGGGAGGAAGTATTGTCAATACAACAGATACAGTCAGTATACTAAGTAATATAACTTTATATGCGCACTGGACAGCGAATAACTATACCATTACATTCAATGCGAATGGTGGAAGTGTAGGACAAGCCTCAAAACCTATTACGTATGGACAATCCTATGGAACACTTCCAACCCCAAGTAAGACAGGATACTCCTTTCAGGGGTGGTATACAGCCTTATCAGGAGGAACAGAGATTACAGCTAGTACTATTGTCAATAATGAAGGAATCACAGTCTATGCAAGATGGAGGGCGAATACTTATTCTGTATCCTTTAATGCCAATGGAGGAGGAGCCGTAGGAACGGTATTAACTGTCACCTATGATTCGACTTATGGAACCTTACCTACACCAAGTCGTACAGGGTACACTTTTGCAGGATGGTTTACGGCTGCCAGTGGAGGAAGTCAAATAACGAACTCAACTAAAGTATCAATTACATCGAATCAAAC
>JAAWCL010000044.1 GCA_022793235.1 Bacilli bacterium
ACTAACTATTCAGTGAAAATTAATCAATTAAAATAAGTAAAATTTAGAAATAATTTTTGATATAATTATTTTTTTAATAAAAGTTCTTTATTATATCCCTTTAAAGAATTCGTATAGTGGATAATATCTTGATAGCTTATCTCTCTAAAATTATATATAGATTCTTCTTGTATTAATGCATAATAGAACGCAGTTTCTAAATAATTTATTTTGTACAATACAACAAAGTTCCAAAAGTCTTTCGAATCATCAAATAAAGTAACAGACAATAAATGATCATAAAATTCGGTAAAGAAAAAATGTCTAAAAAGATAAGAAATTGAAAAGGAAGCATCTTCTGGATATTTTACACAAGATGATAAATTATGGTATGTATCTTGTAAATGATTCATCAAAAAGAAGAATGATGAAGTGGAATCTAAGTCTGAACTTTTAGATTTTTCTTGTAGACAATCTATGATTTTATCTATTTTCCAATAACTATTTTCAATATAACCTATATTTTTATCCATTGCTTTGATTTTAAAATCACTTTTATTGTCATATAGAAATTTTTCTTTACTTGTAGATAATTCATAACCCAAAGTATCTAAGTGCATCTTAACACGAGTTAAATCACTATTTGTTGTGGCATCTGCTTTATGTCCAAAAGACACAAAAGCATGATCCTCAAATAAATTTTCGACACATTCAGCATGAACATCTAATAGTTCTTCTAACATTTTCTTATAAGCTTTTGACCATTTGCGACAATTTACTCTATTATCTGTAACATTTTTAAGATCAATCTCCTCATTATTTATTGTGTCCAAAAGGGAAATACTATTATTTATTTTTAAAGAATTCATATTAGGATTTAGAAAATAATAACGAGTGTCAAATGTAAAAAGCTGACAACTACGTAGATAAAGATATCTTTCTTTCTCTTCTAATGACCAATTTTTGTTTTTTAGTTCTTCATTTAATATTTGTAAAATATTCATATTTGTCTCCTTCTATAGAGAAAATATTATAAGAAAAAGTATAGTTTTAGTCAACACTAAAATGATTATGAACAAGTTCTATATGATGGGGAAGAAACATACATATTAATAGGTGATACAAGTGTTCCTAAAAAATATTGACAAAAGGATTAAAATATTTACCTTGTTTTTATTCCTTGCCTTTTTTTTAATTATTTTTAAAGTATTTTATGTACAAATATTTGATTACAAAAAATTATCAACTCTAGCCAAAGATCTTTGGAGTAGGGATCTTCCTGTGGAAGCAAATAGAGGAAGAATATTAGACAGAAATGGAGTCGTTTTAGCAGATAATCTAACAACGACTTCACTTGTTGTTGTCCCAAACCAAATAGAAGATAAAAAAAGTGCTGCGAAAAGTTTAGCTGAAATACTAAATGTTAGTTATGAAGAAATGTATAAACATGTCAACAAAAAGACATCCATTGAAAGGGTACATCCAGAAGGAAGAAGATTAGATTATGAAACAGCAGAAAAAATAAGTAATTTGAAGCTACAAGGTGTGTATTTAGTAAAAGAGTCTAAAAGAAATTATCCATATAAAACATTATTATCACATGTACTTGGTTATGTAGGAATTGATAATCAAGGCTTGTCAGGATTAGAATTACAATATGATAAATATTTAACAGGAGAAAGTGGTGCTATCAAATATTTTTCAGATGCCAAAGGAAATAAATTAGATCTTGCGGATGTCTATCTAGAACCCCAAGATGGAATGGATATACAACTAACTATTGATATAAATATACAAAAATCAATTGAAAGAGAACTAGATAATGTTGTGGATATGTTCTCACCAGATATGGCCCTAGCTTTAGTAATGAATCCAAATACAGGAGAAATCTATGGAATGAGTAGTAGACCAAACTTCGATCCGAATAATTATCAAGACTATTCTACAGAAGAGCTAAGTCGCAATCTGCCCATATGGGCTACCTATGAACCTGGTTCGACTCAAAAAATAATTACAACAGCCGCTGCAGTAGAAGAAAAAGTAGTCAATTTAGATAAAGACCATTTCTATGATGGAGGAAAAGTCAAAGTAGATACAGCTGTAATAAAATGCTGGAAAGCAGGAGGACATGGAGCACAAACCTTTATGGAAGTCTTACAAAATTCATGTAACCCTGGATTTGTTAAAATGGGGCAGTTACTTGGTAAAAAAAGACTTTTCTCTTACTTAGATAAATTTGGTTTTGGAGAACAAACAGGCATAGATTTAAGTGGAGAATCAAATGGAATAATCTTCCCTTTAGAAAGAGTAGGAAATATAGAACTTGCCACAACTGCTTTTGGACAAGGAATCAGTGTTACGCCAATTCAACAAGTAACAGCCGTATCAGCAGTTGTAAATGGGGGCAATTTATACACGCCTTATATAGTAAAAAATATTTTAGAAAAAGAAAGTGGAAATGTCATAGAACAAAAAGAAAAACATCTAGTTAGAAAAGTAATTAGTAAAGAAACATCAAATATTATGCGAAGAGCCCTAGAAAATGTTGTGGCTTTAGGTGGAGGTCGTTCAGCTTTTATTGATGGATATAGAATTGGAGGAAAAACAGGAACGGCTCAAAAAGTAGAAAATGGTCAGTACTTAGTAAACAACTACATTATGTCCTTTATGTCTGTTGTACCTGCCAATGATCCAGAAGCTGTTTTTTACCTAGCAATAGATAACCCTAAAAATACAGCCATGTTATCAAGTTATACAACAACACCAATTGCAAGAAGAATTTTATTAGATATTATTGATGCATTAGGAATAGAAAAACAAGAAAATCAAATAGAAAAAGAACTAGAATGGGCAGATATCCCAATCTATGAAGTCCCAAATGTAATAGGAATGAAAAAAGAAGAAGCAGAAAAAGCCCTAATAAACTTTACAATCGAATATGAAGGAGAAGGAGAAAAAATAGTAGGACAGTCTCCCGAAGCAGGAAATAGAATAGAAGAAAAAAGCATAGTACGATTACTTTTAGAAAAATAGATGTAAAAATATGTATATTGACACATTAAAACTTTTTTCTCACAAATTGTATGCTATAATATTATAAGTAGAAATGGAGTGGTTTCATGTTACTATTAACCAAGGCAGTATTCGCAGTAATGATTGGCTTTTTATGTGCTAGCATACTTGGGGTTATTTTAATTCCATGTTTAAAAAGAATGCATATCGGACAAAGAATTAGCATCTTTGTAGGAGAAAGCCATAAACAAAAAGAAGGAACACCTACTATGGGAGGATTAATCTTCATCCTATCAACCATTCTAACAGTAGTAGCATTACTAATCACCAATAAAATTCCTTATACTTCAAATCTAGGAATTGTCCTCTTAGTATTTATTGGACATGCAATTATAGGATTTTTAGACGATTATTTATCAATTAAAAAGAAAAATAATGAAGGACTAACAACCTATCAAAAATTACTCATGCAAGTTTTAATAGCAATAGGATTTTTCTATATTTACATGAAAAATGGAGGGCAAACCTCCTTTACTGTAGGAACGCTACATATAGATTTAGAACTAGGATTTGTATATGGATTATTCATTCTCTTAGTTCTAGTAGGATCAAGTAACGCTGTCAATTTAACAGATGGCTTAGATGGTCTTGCAGGAGGACTCTCAGCAATTGCCTTTATTGCATTCGCCCTTATTTCCTTAATGGTTGGATACGAAGATTTAGGTATATTTTCCTTAATACTATGTGGAAGTTTATTAGGCTTTTTAGTGTTTAACACTTATCCCGCTAAAATATTTATGGGAGATACAGGAAGCTTAACATTAGGAGGCACCATGGGTGCAATAGCAATACTTACGCATAGAGAACTCACCTTAGTAGTTGTAGCAGGTGTATTTGTTATTGAAACACTAACTGTAATTATCCAAACAATATCTGTTCAACTGTTCCATAAAAAAATATTTTTAATGACCCCAATCCACCATCATTTTGAAAAATTGGGCTGGAAAGAACCTGATATTGTAAAAACATTTTGGATATGTGGATTAATTTTAGCTATGGCAGGAATCATATTTGGCGTATGGTTATAGAGAGGAGAAGAAAGTGCTACTATTTATAGGAATGATAATATTAAATTTTCTTTTGCTCTTTCTCTTCTGTGCAATGCGTCTAGCAAGTCTGTGTGAAGATAAAGTTTACAAAGAGGAATAAATGAAAAACAAAAAAATGACAAAAATAAAAAATTGTCATTTTTTCTTTACTTTTTGCCCATTTTGTAGTAGAATAATAGCCAATTAATTAAAGGGGGAATGAGGATGAATGGTGAAGTAACAACAATCATAATTGATAATGATGATATCATTCGTATTAAAGAAATAACAACTTTTACAAAAACTCAAAATACAGCCTATACCTATGCAAAAAGATCATTTGACATAATCTGTGCCTTAGTTGGATGTTTAATTCTTTTACCATTAATGATAGTTGTAAAAATCCTTTATTGTTTAAGTGGAGACTTTGACACAATATTTTATGAGCAAGAACGAATTGGAAAAGATGGAAAATTATTTAAACTATATAAGTTTAGAACAATGGAAAAAGATGCAGATGAAAAATTATTTAAATATTTACAAGAAAACGAACAAGCAAATATAGAGTATAAAAGAAATAAAAAACTAAAAAATGATCCTAGAATAACAAAAGTAGGAAAAATTCTTAGAAAATGTTCATTAGATGAATTTCCGCAGCTAATAAATTGTCTTTTTGGACAAATGAGCGTAATTGGAAATAGACCTTATTTACCAAGAGAACAAGAAGATATGGAAAATTATTACTATGATATTATAAAAACGAAACCAGGTATTACAGGCTATTGGCAAATAAGTGGTAGAAGTGATGTATCATTTAAAAAAAGACTAGAATTAGAACAGTTCTATTCTAACAATTATAGTTTATCACTAGATATAAAAATATTTTTTAAAACATTCTCAGTCGTCCTTTTTGGAAGAGGCGCTGAATAAAAAGAAAAAAAGGAAAAAGTAGGGGTACAAAAAAGCAAAAAAAACTATAGACAGAACAAGTACTCTGTGTATAGTTTTTTTGATATAAAGAGGGGGAAATTTTATGGAGGAAAAAGAGCAAATAAGAATAGCACATATTGTAGGGAAATGGATTGGTGGAGGAGTAGAAAGTATTATTATGAATTATTATCGTAATATAAATCATAAAAAAATACAATTCGATTTTTTCTGTGATAGTGACTCGACAGATATACCTTATGAAGAAATAGAAAAATTAGGAGGAAAAGTAATACTTATACCACCATATCAAAAAATCTTTAAATACCATAAAGAACTAAAAAAAAGATTAAAAGAAGGAGAATACAAAATAGTTCATTCTCATATCAATACCTTATCCGTATTTTCCTTATATACCGCAAAAAAAGCAAATACCCCTATAAGAATAGCACATTCGCATTCAACAACGAATAAAAAAGAATATAAGAAGAATATAATGAAATTAATGTTAAGACCATTTTCAAAAAAGTTCGCAACTCACTACTTCTGCTGTTCAGAACTAGCGGGAAAATTTCAATTTGGAACCAAAACATATAATGAAGGAAATGTCTATCTCTTAAATAATGCTATTGATATAGAAAAATTCAAATACAACCAAAAAGTAAGAGAGAAAAAACGCAAAGAATTACAAATAAAGGAAAATACTTTAGTTATAGGACATATAGGCCGCTTTGTAACAACTAAGAACCATACCTTTTTAATTGATATAATAGAAGAAATCAAAAAACAAAAAAAAGAAGTCTTGCTGATACTTGTAGGAAAAGGTCCTTTAGAAGAAGAAATTAAAAAGAAAGTAAAAGAAAAAAAATTAGAAGAAAATGTTCTTTTCTTAGGACAGAGAAAAGATGCAAATGAACTTTATCAAGCTTTTGATATCTTTGTAATGCCATCTCTTTATGAGGGACTACCAGTCGTAGCCGTTGAAGCGCAAAGTGCAGGACTTCCTTGTATACTATCAAAAGAAATAACAAAAGAAGCCAAAGCATTATCCTCAACCAAATTTATAGGACTAGAGGAAGATAAAAGAGTATGGGCTAAAGAAATGATAAAGACTATGATGAAAATAGAAAGAATAAACACAGAAAAAAACATAGAAGAAAAAGGTTTCAATATAAAGAGAGAATCCCAAAAACTAGAAAAAAAATATAGAGAGTTAATAGGTGAATAATCATGAGAGTAGCACATATCATCAATTCCAATATGTACTCTGGTCTTGAAAATGTAGTATGTACAATCATGCAGGAATTACAGAAAGAAATAGATATGATCTATGTTACAAAAAAAGGACCAATCATAGAAATATTAAAAGAAAAGAAATTAAAATATTATATCATCGAAAAAATGACTCCAAAAGAAATCAAAAAATTTATAAAAGAATGGCAACCAGATCTACTACATGCACACGATTATACAGCAAGTTTAATCTGCGCCTTAGTAAAAGGAAAAAGACCCGTAATTGACCATCTACATCATAATGGACCTTGGTTAAAAAAAATAAATCCCAAATCACTTTCCTTTTTATATGCAGGTATAAGGGCAAACAAAATATTAACCGTTTCAAACTCTATAGAAAAAGAGTACTGCTTATCTAAAATGATAGCCAAGAAAATGCAAGTAATAGGAAATCCAGTAAGTTATAATAAAATAAATGAAAAAGTAAACAAAAAGAAAACAGAAAAAAAATATGATATTTGCTGTATTGGAAGATTAACAGAAGCCAAGAATCCAAGAAGATTTTTGTCTGTTATAAAAGAAGTTAAGGAAAAAATGCCAACAATCAAAGTGATTTGGATAGGTAGTGGGGAAATGTATGAAGAGGTTCTAATGTATAGAAACAAACTAAAACTAGAAGAAAATGTAGAATTTTTAGGATTCAAAGAAAATCCCTATCCTGATTTAGCAGCATCTAAACTATTTTTATTAACAAGTAGTTGGGAAGGATATGGACTAGTAGCCTTTGAAGCCTTATCCTTAGGACTACCCTGTATAGTAAGTAATGTTGGAGGATTACCAAATATTGTGGATAAAAACTGTGGCAAGCTATGTAACACAAATGAGGAGTTTAAAACAAAAATAATAGAGCTTCTAACAGATGAAAACATCTTATTAAAATATTCTAAAAAAGCCATAGAAAAAGCAAAACAACTAGATAATAGCAAAGATTATTTAACAAAAATGAACAACTTATATAAAGAATTATTAAAATAAAAAGGAGAAGAAAAATATGAAAATAAAATTTAACTTTAATTTTATTCTTGTTTGTTTAATTACGATTTTCAAATACTTAAAAATGCAAAATATAGTGAGTAATTCTATAAGCAACTTCATTTTATTGATTACTCTAATCCTTTCTGCACTATTTTTATTCTTTAAAAGAAAAAAAATAAAAAATATAAATAAGAATTTCTTTATAGTCTTATTAATTATGTCACTATTACAATTTATATTTTCCAAAGACATAGATCTCTTTCTCATTTTATTAATGGGAATTATCTTTATAGAAGAAAAGGACTATAAAAACAATATCATAAAATACTATCTATTTTCATTATCAGCGATTTTTATTACAACCATTTTGCTATATCTAAATGGAACCCTAGATTCTGCTTACCTAAGCAGAACATTAGATGGAAAGATCATTCAAAGAAATTCACTTGGTTTTGTCCATCCAAATGAAACCTTTTTCTACTTTTTTATGATACTATTAGGAATATATTATAAGTGTAATAAAAAAAAGACATTCTGGACAATTGCTATAGCTTCCTCCTATTTTCTATATAAAATAACACTATGTAGAACAGGATTTATATGCATCTTTTTCTTCCTACTTATAGATTTATTTTATCCCAAAAAACTAAAAGCAAATAAATATATGTTTTTAATAGGAACTATTGTAACCATATTATTAGGTCTTTTAGGAAAAAATGTAAACAATACAATAAATGACATATTCAGCTATAGACCTTACTTTTACAATTATGCGATAAGTTCAAAACTAATATTTAATATAATCGGAAATAATATGGCACAAATAGGACTAAATAGATTTGGTTTTGGTACCATAGACAATGCCTACTTTAATATTATTTTATCATCTGGTATTCTATTTTATCTTTTCTATTTATGGATATATTATAAATCTGGAAACAGTATAGAAAAAGATAGAAAGTTAACAAAAATCTTTCTAATTCTTTTAATTTATGGATGTTCAGAAACACACGTATTAAATATAGGGCTTAACTTTTTATTAATTATACAAATATGTACATTATTAAAAAAAGAAAAAGGGGCAAAGAGTAATGATTAAAATATTATATATAGGCATGTCTTCCAACATGGGAGGAATAGAAAAATATCTTATTAATTTATATAGATATAAAAATAAAAAGAAATTTCAAATTAATTTTTTAGTCTTCGCAGGAGAAAGACCTTGCTTTTATGAAGAAATAAAAGAAGATTTACTTTATATGAGAAAAAGAACAAAAAACTATTTAGGTTATTTAAAAGATTTAAAAACAATATTTACTCAAAATGAATTTGACTTCATACACTTTAATTTGATGAATTTTAGTTGTTTTGAAGGAATAATTATGGCAAGAAAGTATTCAAAAGCAAAAATAATATTACATTCTCATATAGCAGATAATAATTTATATTCTAAAAAAACCAAACTGTTAAGTACTATAGGTGAAAAAATAGTCTTACAAAAACAAAATTATTTATTATGTGCCTGCTCAAGAAAAGCAGGATTAGATATGTTTAAAAATTTTCAAGAAAAAGAAATTACTGTCTTAAATAATAGTATAGAGTTAGAAAAATTTTATTTTTCAGAAAAAGCAAGAGCAGAATTAAGAAAAAAACTAGGATTAAATGAAAATATAAGACTGATTGGACATATAGGAAGATTTGTAGAACAAAAAAATCACAAGTTGATTATTTCGATATTTGACGAAGTACTAAAAAAGGATAAAAACTATAGATTAATGTTAATAGGAAATGGATTTCTAAAGGAAAAAATAAAAACAGAAGCCAAAACATTAGGAATAATAGATAAAATTATTTTTTTAGAAAATATAGAAAATATACAAGATTATTTAAGTTGTATGGATGTATTCCTATTTCCTTCTTTATTTGAAGGGTTTGGTATAGTTTTATTGGAAGCTCAAGCAAATGGACTGCCTTGCATAATAGCAAACAACTTACCTGAAGAAGTAAAAAAATCAAATAATATAACAGAATTGAGTCTAAAAGATACACCAAATAAGTGGGCAAAAAAAATAATAGAAAGAAGTAATATAGAGTTAAAAGAAAGAAACAAATACAATAAAAAATTAGAAGAATTTAAAATAGAAAAAACAGTAGAAAAATTAGAAAATTATTATGAAAGGAATAAAGAAAGCCATGAAAGAAAAAATAAAAACTAAAAAAATAACATCTCAAGAAATGATGCAGATACAAATAAAAATATTAGAATATATAATAGATATATGTGATAAAAACAATATTGAATACTTTATGATAGGTGGCTCATTAATAGGTACAATAAGACACAACGGCTTTATTCCATGGGATGATGATATTGATATCGCTCTATTAAGAGAAGACTATAATCGCTTACTAAATATACTTTCAAAAACACAAAATACTCAATATAAAGTAATAGATAAAACAACACAAAAAGACTATTTTTATCCATTTTTCAAAGTAATGGATAAGACAACTATACTAAAAGAAAAAAAATTTAAAGAAATAAAAGAATATGGGATTTATGTAGATGTCTTTGCAATAGATGGACTTCCAAAAGAGGAAAAATTACTAAACAAACGATATAAAAAACAAAAAAATTTGCAAAGATTAATATTTTTAAATAATGCAAAAAAAATAGAGGAAAAAAATCCAATAAAAAAAATAGGAAAACAATTATTAGTTATATATAGTCACATAATAGGTAATAAGAGAATACTAGAACAATATGATAAAGTTTGTACAAAATATTCTGCCAAAAAAACAGAATATGCAATTTCAAATTGGCCTATATACAAAAAGGAAAAGGAAATACATAAATCAAAAAATTTTTACAAAATGAAAAAACATAAATTTGAATCATTAGATGTAAAAGTTCCAGTAAATTATGATGAAGTTCTAAAAACAACATTTAATGATTATATGACTCCCCCTCCTGAAGAAGAAAGAAAATCTCATCATGAAATAGAGGTATATTATAAATGAGAACTAAAAATTCTACCTACAATATGATTGCAACTATGGCATCTTACTTAGTAGCCTTATTATTTAATTTTATAACACAAGCGATTTTTATAAAAACCTTAGGAATAGAATATTTGGGCGTAAATGGACTATTTACAAATATTTTAACCATGTTAGCCGTAGCAGAATTAGGAATAGGAAGTACAATTGTCTACAAACTCTATAAACCTTTAGCTGAAAAAGACTATGAAAAAATAAAATCCTGGATGAATTTTTATAAAAAATGCTATAACTGGATTACTATAATTATTTTACTAATAGGTCTAACACTAATTCCATTCTTAGAAAAAATAGTAGGAACCATCACGATGAAAGAAAATATAACTATATTATATGTAATTCAATTAATAGATATAGCTCTTTCCTATTGTATGTCCTACAAAAGATCACTATTATATGCCAATGAAAAAAATTTTATAATTAATATGGTACACATTGCTTATATTATCTTTATGAATATTACCCAAATCTTTATTTTATTTTTTACAAAGAACTATATTCTTTATTTAATCTCCAAACTGATTTATAGAATGCTAGAAAACATATTAATAAATAAAATAGTAGATAAATTCTATCCATTTATAAAAGAAAAAGCTAAACCTATTGATGAAAAAGAAAGAAAAGATATAATAAATAGAGTAAAAGCTATCTTTTTACAAAAGATTTCATTTGTAATAAACAAGGGAATAGATAATATAATCATCTCCTCTATTTTAGGAGTAGTGGTAGTAGGATACTATACAAATTATTATACAATAGTAAGTACAGTATCAACTATAATTTATCAAATTATTTCGAGTCTAACAGCTAGTGTAGGAAATCTCCTAACAGAAAATAACAAGGAAAAAAATTATCAAATATATAAAAAAATTAATATGTTAAATTCCTTTATTACAGGAATATGTATTGTATTATTCATGTGCTTAATCACACCATTTATTAAATTATGGATTGGTGAAAAATACCTTCTATCATTAGGTGTATTAATTTCTTTTGCAATTTACTTATATACAGATAGTATACGAAGAGCAATAACCTTATTTAAAGACGCAGCAGGTATTTGTACAGAGGACAAATACATGTATTTAATAATGATCATTATAAATCTTTCATTATCTATTCTATTATGTAAAGAATTAAAAATAACAGGTGTAATTTTAGCAACAGCAATAAGTTATATGTTTTTAATACTTATTAGTTATCCAAAATATATTTATGAACCAGTATTTAACAAAAAGAAAAAAGAGTATTATAAAGAAAATATCAAATATTTAGTATTTATTCTTTTCTCAGCTGTTTTTTCCTTTATAATATGTATAAATATAGAAATAAATTCAAATTTGTTAAGTTGCATAATAAACAGTATAATATCTTCAAGTATTTATCTTCTACTATTTATTCTAATGTTTAAAAATACAAAAGAGTATAAATATTATGTAGAAAATATAAGTAAAATCATAAAAAAAGAAAGCATTAAAAAATTATAATATAAAAAAGGAGGCAGTTATGAAGAAGAAAAAGATAATTTATATAATATTAATTATTCTATGCATGTTAACAATATTTGCTTTTTCAAATAAAAACAGTATAAAATCAGATAAAACAAGCAAAGGACTAATCTATAATATCTTAAATACATATGAAAAAGTAACAAATAAGAATATAAATAAAGAAAAAATAGTAAAAAAATTAAATTATCCAGTACGAAAAATTGCCCATTATACAATTTATTTTCTTCTAGGACTCTTTGTATATAAATTAATTTTGCTAACAAATTGGAAATATAAAAAAAGAATAACAATAGGTATATGCTTTCTTTATGCAAGCCTAGATGAAATACATCAACTATTTATAGCAGGAAGAACAGGACAAGTAAAAGACGTTTTTATAGATACATTAGGTGCAGTAAGTGCTATAACTCTTATCCATTTTTTATCAAAAGAACAAAAAGAAAAAGGGGTGATAAAGTGAAAACAATAAAAGAAATAATAAAGCAAACTTTAATAGCTATTTTTTTCACATCTTTTACAATTGTACTTTTTCACCTTACATGTAATTCTAAAGTAGATTTAGTTTTATCATTAATAAACAAAATAACGATTATAGAAAAAAAGAATATAGAAAAAGAAATAAAATTTGATCAAGTAAAGAAAAGATTACTAGAATATCCAGAATACGGTACAATTTATGCTACACTAAAAATAAAAGATTTAGGACTAGAACTACCAGTATATCATGGAGATACTCTTGATATTATTAAATATGGCGTAGGACATTACTCTGGAAGTTACTTCCCAGGAGAAGGAGGCTCTATTGTTTTAGCAGCACATAATAGCAAAGAACACTTTATGAGATTACCAGAACTAAAGATTGGTGCAAATATTAGTATAGAAACGAGTTATGGAACATTTAATTATCAAGTAACAGGTACGAAAATAATAAGCGATAAAGATGAGGCAAGCCTTCCGATACAAAATAATGAAGAAATATTGATGATGTATACCTGTTACCCAATGACCTCCTATGGTTATAAAACAGAAAGATATGTAGTATATTCAAAGTTAGTAGGTGATAAATTTGAATAAGTGGAAAAAAATAGTATATTATCTATGTGAATTTTTATTAGCAATATCCCTTTTTATTATAATACTTTTATTTATCCTAAAGATAACAATTTTATCTCCAAATTATATAATAAACAAGATGCAAGAAAATAATTATTATGAGCAAGTATATAAATCTTTAGAAAAAGAAATGCCTAATTATATTATACAATCTGGTCTACCAAAAGAAGTTTTAGAAGATATATATACAAAAGAGGAAATAAAAAAAGAATTAGATAAGTATATAAAAGCTTTATATCAAGGAAGGGCAGAAAAAATAAACACCAAAAATATAGAGGA
>JAAWCL010000045.1 GCA_022793235.1 Bacilli bacterium
AACAAAGATGTATAGTCCATATGATAAGAAATTCAGTTAAATTTGTATCTTATAAAGACTTGAAAGAATTTTGCAATGACTTAAAGAAAATCTATACATCTAAAAATGAAAAACAAGGTTATGAAGAGCTTCAAAAGATAAAAGAAAAATGGAAAGATAAGTATATTGGAGCATTTAAAACTTGGGAAGAAAACTGGGATGCCATTTGTCCATTCTTTCAATTTTCAGAACCAATAAGAAAGATTATGTATACTACTAATACTATCGAATCTTTAAATCGACAATTTAGAAAATATACAAAAGTGAAATCTGTATTCCCTACAGATATGTCATTATTAAAATGTTTATATTTATCAACAAAAAATATCACGAAAAAATGGACTGCTCCTTATCAAAATTGGGGTCCAATATTATCAGAACTATCTATAATGTTTGATGGGAGAATCTAAGTTCTTTGACAATTTAAATATATATGATATTATTTGAATAATAAAAAGAAGCAAAATATCTTATTGCTTCTATCATGGAAAGTTATCATTTACACAGATTTTTGGACACACTCATTTTTAACACGAAAACGAGATTTTTATATAAGTAAAAGTAGTAAGAATGATATAATTCCAACTTTCTTTTTAATATCAGATATAAGCATTTCCTAACAATATAGAGCCTATAATAAATAAAAAGCAAGCATTAGCTTGCTATTTATTTTCAGAATTATCAAGATTAAGTTCTATTTTATCAATAGTATAATCATTACGAATAGATTTTATAGTTAGATTCTCTATAAATAAAGTAGCTTTAAAGTCTTTTATAGATTGATGAATAGCATCTTCTAATTCATTATTTAAACTAAGTTGCATCAATTTTATTGGTGTTTTTAAAGATACATTATAAATGGTTTTTTCACCACGTGCCTTACTAATAATATCCACTATCATATTACCATATTTTACTTCTTTGACAAAATCAAAAGTAAAAGGTTTAATTTTTGTCAAATGAATAGAAAGTTCCTTATGATATAATTCTTGATAAATTTCTTCAGTAATAAATGGAAAGAAAATACTAAAATTTTGTAATAACTTATAAAGTAACAAATATATTGTTTTTTGCCCAGAATATCTAGATTCATCCCCAAATTCCTCAGGTCTATATAAACGATGCTTCACAATTTCAATATAATTATCACAAAAATTCCAAAAGAATTTTTCAAGAGTATTTAAAGCAAGACCTACTTCATATTCATCAAGATATTTAATAAAGCCCTTTTCCATTTCTTGAAAACTACCAAGAATCCATCTATCAATATATTCAAAAGAAATAAACTCTTTATCAACATAATCATTTAAATGCATTTCAATAAATTTAGATACATTAAAAAGTTTGTTTATTAATTTCTTTCCTCTAAGTAAAGTTTCATCACTATACACAATATCAGTACCAAGTCTACCAGTCCCAGCCCAATAACGAACAACATCAGCTGAATATTTTTCAATAGCATCCATAGGCTCTATTTTACTATTACCTTTACTTTTACTAATTTTTTCACCTATACTTGCCATAACGAAACCTGAAATCATTACATTATTCCAAGGACGCATACCAAAATGATAGAAACTTTTAACAATTGTATAAAAGTCCCATGTTCGAATAATTTCAGATGCATTAGTTCTAAGACTCATAGGCTTTAAAATAGATTCATAGTTATCTCTTTCTCCATAACGCATATTTATAAGAGGTGTTACAGAAGAAGTTGCCCAAGTATCCATAACATCCATCTCAGGTAAAAATTCCCTACATTGACATTTTGAACAGCAAGTAACAGATGGCTTATCCACAAGAGGATTAACAGGTAACTCTTCTAATTTGGCAAAAATAGGTTCTCCACATTCTTTACAATACCAAACAGGAAAAGGAACACCAAAATATCTTTGTCTAGAAATACACCAATCCCACATTATATTATTAACCCATTCATTATAACGATTATGCATGTGAGCAGGATGCCAATTAATTTCCTCCCCAATCCTTAGAAAATCATTTTTATGATTCATAGTATCAATAAACCATTGATTCATAACAGAATACTCAACTTCTCTACCACACCTTTCATGTGTTTGCACTTCATGTTCTAATTCCTCAATTTTAGTAACAAATCCTCCCTCTTGCAAATCTTCTATAATTTTTTTTCTAGCCTCTTTGATTTTCAATCCTCCATAATTAGGAACAGAATCCTCAATTTTACCATCATCAGTAAAAATGTACTTTAAAGGTAAATTATATTTTTTCCACCATTCAATATCTGTTTGATCCCCAAAAGTACAGCACATAACAACACCAGTACCTTTTGAAGCATCAACTTTTTCATCTCCCATAATAGGAACTTCCACATTAATAACAGGAATATGAGCGGTTTTTCCAATTAAAGAATTATGCTTCTCATCAGTTGGATTAACAAAAACACAAACAATAGCAGGCAAAAGTTCAGGCCTAGTTGTCGCAATTGTGAATTCCTCTTCAGTTTCCACGGTTTTAAAATTGACATAATTAAATGTAGTTTTAATCGTCTTAGTCTCAAGTTCAGCTTGTGCAATAGAGGTTAAACACTCATTACACCATAAAGCAGGACTTTCCTTATGGTAACAATGTCCCTTATGAACTAAATCCAAAAAAGATGCCTGGCTAATTTTAATAGTAGAGGGACTAACAGTTTTATAATGAATATCCCAGTCAGTACTTACTCCCATTTTACTAAATAAATCTTTGAATTCCTCCTCATACTTATCTGTAGTCTGATAACATAATTTAGAAAATTCCTCTCTACCAATTTCGTTAGCTTTCTTTCCTTGTTCCTTCTCAACTAATCGTTCACTAGGAAGACCATTATCATCAAAGCCAAATGGATAAAAGATATTATATCCACGAAGTCTTTTATAACGGGCAAGCATTTCTGTTTGAGAATAAGAAAAAATATGTCCTATATGAATTTTTCCATTCACTGTAGGAGGAGGGGTATCAATAGAAAAAACTTCTCTTCCATCAGGCCTAAATTTATATATATCATTCTCTTTCCAGTATTCTAACCACTTTCTTTCTTTTTCTAAAGCATTATATTTTTTATCTAACATTTTACCAATTCCTTTCTAATACAAATACAAAAAAAACTCATCCAAATTTAAGGACGAGTTCTCCCGCGGTACCACCTTATTTACTAAAATAGTCTCTTAATGTGTTAACGCCACCAACGAGTTTTTCTATAATCAAGAAAACTAGAGCTCCATCGCAACCTTCTAAATAAAATACAATATATTTTCACCAACCATATACTCTCTACCTGTATTTATATTTATACTCCTCGACTTCATAGTTCTTAATCACATTATATAGGAAGAGACTCTATTTTTCAATCCCTAATTTTTATATTACAAATCGTCAACAAAAAACTTTCCATATTTTACCAAATATAGTATAATCCAAATAAGACAGGAAGAATAAAAAATATATATTTAAAGTTATAAAAAAGTGTTAAAAAAACAAAAAAAGAAAGATAAAGAGGTAAAAAATGAAAAAATTTGAATTAAATATAAGAACAGGATTTATTAGTGATTACAATCATGATGTATTAGATATTTGGTATATAGAAAATAAAATAGCAGCATATGTAAAACAAGAAAAAAATATATACAAATTGGAAATTATAGCAGAAGAAGATCAAATTATATCTTACTATTGTAGTTGTAGTATGTGTGGTGGTGGAATGAATTTTTGTAAACATTTAGCCAGTCTACAAGCTTATGTAAATGAAAATGAAATACCAGAATTAGAGCACCCAAAAAAGAAAAAAGAAAAATTAGATTTAAAAATTGAATTAGAAAAAATACCAGATAATTTAGAAAAAGAATTAAATAAATTATTAGATGGAGAAAATAGAATTACTTGCTATAAAGCAAAAGAATTTTCAAATATTATAAGTAAGTACTGCGAATATATAACCTATTACATAAAAAAGAAAAAGTATACAATATCCTTAAATCTTATAATAGAATTCTTAGATATTTTAAATCTTTACCATATAGATAGTGACGAAGCATACACAGATTCAGAAAGTGAAGTACTTAGTTACTTACAATTATTAATAGCAGAATATAACTATAGAGAAGAAATTATAAACAGAGTAAAAAAAGAATATGGCCATGTAATACTAAATAAAACAGGAACTTCTTTATTAGATGTACTAATTAATACAGTAGAAGATAAAGAAAGTGCACAAAAGACAATATATCTAATATCAAAATTACAATTTGAAGAATATTTAGACAAAACAGATATAGAAGAAGATGTATTAAATACATTAAAAGAAAAAAATAAAGAAGCTTATGATGAAATAGTACCACCAGAAGATGACATGGAAGATTATGATTATTTAGAACAAATGTTACAAAATGAGGAAATATAATTTACTATATACAGTAAATTATGAAAAAAAGAAGAACTAAATATACCTTTACAAAAAACCAAATCGGACTTAAGTCAAAGTAAAATAGAAAGCAAGAAATAATGAAAGTGACAAATCAGTCAATAAAACATACCTTATATTAGAGGTGAAATTTATGGATGAAAGAAAAAAAGTAGGTGTAGTGGTAGATGCTGGACACCCAAGTTATTTATTCCCCAATGTAGAGGTATAACAAATAAGAATCTATAAAATGTAAGGTACTTCATAGGAAAGTATCTTTTTTGATGGTATAATGTATAGTGACAGAAAGAAGTGTTTGATATGGATTTAAAAAATACAATCGTAGATTTAATTGATTCTAAAAAAGAAGGGGATTATTGGGATTTTAAAGAGAAATGGTATGATAATAGAGCTGATTTATTGCATGATATTATATGTTTAGCAAATAATAGAGTTGGTAGAGATGCTTATATAATTATTGGAGTTGAAGATAAAACTTTTAATATAAAGGGTATTCAAAATGATTTGAATAGAAAAAATCAACAAAATGTAATAGACTTTCTTAAAAGTAAAAATTTTTGTGGAGGAATAAGACCTGATATAGAAGTTAGAACTATAAATATATTGAGTGATGAAATAGATGTTTTAGTTATTAAAAATTCATTTGATACACCATATTTTTTATTAGAAGATTATAGAGATCGAACTGAATTAGTAAGAAAATATTCTATTTATACTAGAGTTGGAGATACAAATACTCCAAAAGATGGAATTGCAGATATAGATCAAATTGAATATTTATGGAAAAAAAGATTTTTATTAACAGAAAGCCCAATAAAAAGAATTTTTGATTCATTGAAAGATAAAGAAAATTGGGATGAAAGATATGTAAAAGGTGAAACTATTTATTACTATAAGTATAATCCAGAATATACACTTGTTGTTGAGGAAGAGGAAGATGATCTATATCCTGAATTTTATTCTATGGTAATGATTAATAAAAATCAAAGTTATTTAAATTTAAATATTAAATATTATGGTACTATTGTATTTCAATGCCAATTAACTTATTTGGATGGAGCTAGGTTATTAGTGCCTACTCCAAATTGGGGTTTTATTCGTGAGCTTGAAAGAGATAGAACTCAAGGTGCTTATAAATACTATATTTATAATAGTGATACTGAAAGATTATTAAATTTCTTCTTTGATGAAACTATAGATGAGCAAGAATATGCTAAAAATAGATTTGATGAGGTTGTTTTATATTTTGAATCAAATAATCAAAGAAAAGATTTTGAATCTTATATTAGTAGTATTAAGGATGATGTAAATAGAGAGATTGACGAAGAAATCAAAAAGTTAGATTATATTAAATGTACTAAAGATGCAGAAACTAATTATATGAGAACACATATAGCAATTGGTATAGTTCTTAACAAATATTTAGAAAAATATATTGTTGAATTAACATGATATCTTAATTGGTATCATTTTTTAATGTAAAGAAAGAGAGGATTGATGTATGAATTATGCAATATTTAGAAGTGAACCAGTTATGACCTTAAATGATTTACAAGGAATTGGATCACATAATAAAAGGGAAAAGAAAGCATATAAATCTAACCCTAATATAAGAATAGAATTAAGTAAAAATAATATTGAAATCGTACCCTTAACAGAAAAATATGTTAAGGGTTTTTATAACCTTACAAAAGAATATAGAAAACAACATGATGAGGAACAAAAAACTGAACGCTCTGAAAGAAGAAAAACTTTTAATCAAATGCTTAATAAATCCAGAAATGTTGTAGCTGATGAATTATTATTTACTGCTACTCATAAATTTTTTGATAATATGGAAAAAGAAGATATTAAAGAATGGGCTAACACCTGTATGGAATTTGTTTATCAGGATTTAGGCTACAAAAAGAATCAAATTCTTCATGCAGTAGTTCATTTAGATGAAGATACACCACATCTTCATTGTGTAGTTGTACCTTTAGTTAAGAAATTAGATAAAAGAACAAATACTGAAAGATATACTATTTCTAAAAAACAATATATTAGAGATAAAATACACTTATCAGAATTACAAGATAAATGTCATCAAAGACTAACTGAAAAAGGTTATGATTTAGAAAGGGGGATTAAAGGTAGTAATACTAAACATCAAAAAACTAAAGAATTTAAGAAGACTACGAGATATTATGAAAATAAAGTAGAGACTATAAATAAAAGAATTGATAATGCAATGAATGATTTTGAAGAAAAGATGAAAACTACTAAAAATACAATAATTGATAAAGAATATGTGAAAGTCAGAAAAGATACTTTTGATAGTATGAATAATGTCATTAAAGAAACAAAAAATGCAATTGAATTTCAACCTAAAATACAACAATTATATAACGAAGTTGATAATTATGCAAAAAGTCATCAAAAATTAGAAAAAGAAAACCAAAATCTTCAGAAAGAGATAAAATCATTAACTACTAGAAATGAAAAACTAGCAGAAGAAAATAAACATTTAAAAGACTATGTTTCAGCTATTTTAGAGACAATTAAGAAGTTTTTTAGAGAATTACTACAAATTGGTAATAATCGAACAAAAGAAGCTACTACAAGTGAAATAAAGGAATATTATGATAATCAAGATTTTAGTATGGATGATGTAAAAGATATTTCAAAAGGTACAACAAAAGAGGATGAATTATTTGATTATACAGGTGTACCTAGTTATTTTAAAACAAGTAAAAAGTCTTATGATGAAGTTGAAAAAGATGACCTAGAAATAAATTTATAGTGATGTATTCCGGAATATCTGCAAATTTGTTATAATAGAAATGAAATGAGGCGATAAAATGAGCAATGTATTAAGTTATTTTGAAGAAATCATGCAAATTCCAAGAGAATCTGGCAAAGAAGAAAAAATTGCTGATTATTTAGTTAATTATGCAAAAGAAAATAATATTGAATATAGTCTGGGAAAATATAATACAGTATTTTTAAAGAAAAATAATAATTCTGATAAAACTATTATTTTACAAGCACATTCAGATATGGTTTGTGTATCAATAGATGATTATGATTTTGATAACAAAGGTATCCCCTTTTATATTGATGGAGATTATTATAAGTCCAAAAATACTTCTCTAGGAGCAGATGATGGAATTGGACTTGCAATTATTCTTGCAATTTTGCAAGAAAATGAAAATATGCCTAATATTGAAGTAATGATCACTACACAAGAAGAAACAACCATGTTAGGAGCAAGTAGCTTTGATTATTCTTTATTAACTGGCAAAACTTTAATTAGTTTAGATGGAATAAAAGAAGCAGATATTGAGTCCTCAAGTGCAGGTATGTGTTCATTAACATTAAATAAAATAATTAATTATGAAGTTGAAAATTCTAATACTTATAAACTATCAATTAATGGTTTAAAAGGTGGACACTCTGGAGATGATATTGATAAAAATAGATGCAATGCAATAAAATTAGCTATAAGATTATTGAAAGAATTAGATTATGAAAAAATAGTGGATATCCAATTTGGAAAGCGTGATAATGTAATACCAAGTGAGGGTTATGTTGTATTTTCTTCTGATGAAAATTTAGAATTATTGCAGAAAAAACTTAATGATATTGAATTAGATTTAAGTGACGAGGATTCTTGTATAATCTTAAATTTAGAAAAAATAGATTTTTCAAGATTTATCAAAGAAAGTAAAGATATAGTTGAATTTATATCTAAAATAAAAGATGGATTATTAGAAACTTATCAAGATGATGGATTTCCCTTATTGTCAGCAAATATTGGTAAAATATCTGTTTTAAATGATATTCTAGAAATAAAATATAGTATTAGAAGTTCTGATTTAGAAAAAGAAGAAATGTTATTAGAAGAAATAGAATCACTTACTAATCAATTTGGATTTGAAATGATTGTTGATGCCAAAAAACCATTCTTCCCTTTTAAAGAAGACTCAATGATAAGAACTTTGTTAGCAGAAACTTATAAAAAATTATATGGAAAAGAAACAATTGTTAAGAAAGTTCATGCTTGTATGGAGGGTGGAATTTTATCAAACAATATAGAAAATTTAGATATATGTACAATCGCCCCTACAATTGATAATTGTCATTCGGTTAATGAACGAGTAAGTATTTCTTCTACTGAAAGAGTATATGATTGGTTAAAGAAAACTTTAGTAAAATATAATTTAGAAGATTAGGGAGAAGGTAAAAAATGCAAAGATTATTAATAATGGCTTATATGGGTACAGGAAAAACAGAATTAGAAAATAGATATGATAATGTAATTGATTTTGATTTTCAAGATTATAAATATATTTATGATGAATCAATAAGACATTTGCCACTTGAACAAAGAAAAGGATCGACAAATTTAAGAACAGAAAATCCAAATTATCCTGAAAATTTTCTTGCTGATGCAATAAAATTGCTTAATGAAGGGAAGATTGTTGTATCTCCATTCATCGATCATGTATTTAAAGCTTATGATGGTTCTAGTATCGCATCACAAGTTGAAAATTTGAGAACTATATTAGTTTGTCCTACAATAGATAATTTTGATGAATATGTAGAACGATTTAAAAAAAGAGGTAATAGTGATGAATTCATTGCTAGAAGGGAAAAAGAATTTTCTAGTTTAGTTGATTTATTTGAACAAGCTAGTAATTATGAAAGAATAATAATGAAACCTGGACAATATTTATCTGAAGCGCTCGAAGAAAATGGGATAAGTTTAACTTTGAAAAAGACTATATCAAAAAGATAAAATAGATGGGAGTATAAAAATATGGATGAAAGTTTAGAATTAATTTTTGATAAATTAAAAGAGGAAGATTTAGAAGATGTAGCACAACTTTATGATGCCGAAAGACCAATGAATACTAGTAGAACTAAAATGAAACAAACATTTAGTCAAATTAAAGATAATTCTGATTATCAAATGATTGTAGCAAAATATAATAATGTAATTGTGGGTTTTGCCAAGGCAATTATTCATCATGACATTTTTGAAGAAAACAATCCCTTTATAACGATTTGGAGTGTTCGAGTAAGAAAAGAATATAGAAGACTTAAAATAGGTACTAGATTATTTGAATATATTGAGGGAATGGCTAAAAGCATGAATTGTGAATTTATCTGTCTTTTAGCTGATAAAAATAATGTTGGTGCTAATGAATTTTATAAGAGCTTACATTATGAATGCGATAATGGTTATGTAAAAATTTTAAAATAGTTATTTATTAAAAGCCGAAATCCAAAAGAAACTTCGTAACTAATGGATTTCGGTTTTAACTAACTTTTAGACAAGTTAGTAACACACTACGATATTGGTATAACCAATAACGATGTGCGCCAAGGGACTCGTCCCTTTGGGAACCCTACCATAGCAACTTATTACAAACTAATCGTAAGTAATAATGTTGCCTTATTTAATATAAAAAACATAATACTATTGTTATTTATTAGTATTATGTTTTTGTTTGTATTCATCAATATCAATAAGAACTGACTTTCTAAGTAATGCAGGATCAGTTTTAGGATATTTAGATTTATCAAGTTTTTCCAAATTCGGTCGCATTATTCTAGTCATTTCTTTTAAAGTTTCTTTTACTTCTTCCATTGTGATTTCCTTTTTATAAATGTCAGGATTTTCAATTCTATCAATTAAGTCAGTACATATATTTTTGCATTCTAAAGCATTTTTTCTTCTTTCCTCAATGTCATTAAGAACATCATAATAGAATTTTACATAAGTATCTAATTCATCTTGATAATCCTTATATGATCTTCTTTCAGTCGCAACCATGCCCCAATTAATATCTATATCATTATAACCAGCTAATTCCATTAATTTAACTAAACTTAAATTAAGTGCTTCTGCTATACCTTTTAAAAATAGTACATTTGGTTTTTGCCTTTTTCCTGCTTCAATCCTCGAAACCTCTGCACAATCCATATTAGATAGTTTAGCAAGTTGTCTTTGCGATATACCTTTTGATGTCCTTGCTTCACAAATATATTTACCAAGTTCAGTAGTATTTTTTTTCATAACATAAAAACTCCTTTTTAATTGCTAAAAGTATTGTAACATGAATTGTTGTAAAAATCAACAATTTTGTAATTACTATGTTGACAATTACATCATATAATGATATATTAGATTTGTAAGTGATGTAAAAATCATCGCAAGAAAGGAGGAAATGGATGACTAATACTCAACTAGAAGTTCCAAAGAGATTATGGAATGATAAGAGAATTAAACCTGAAGGAAAATTAATATATTCGTATATTTATTCTAAAGGCCAAGATCGAATCATTACAGATCTAAATGTTGGAGAGTTGCAACAAGTAGTAAGGATTAGCAATCAAGGATTAAAGAAGAATTTAAGAAAATTAGAAGATTACAAATACTTACTATTTAAGGAATATGCAAATGGTATGTACACAATTAATATACTAGGATAGTCTAAGGACACCTAGTAGTAATGGTACAGTAAGCTTGGT
>JAAWCL010000161.1 GCA_022793235.1 Bacilli bacterium
CTATTTTAACTGGATATCATCCGAAATCTTTAACAAGAATTCATTCTATGATAAAAAAAGGAAAATATAACATAAATAAAAACAAAAAAGAGGAAATATATAAATCCATTATTACTGATTATTTAAATAGTAAGTATAAAACATATAGAAGCTTTTATAAGAATAATCAATTTAAATACAATATAAGTTATTCTACACTTTGCAAGATATTAAAATCAGTAAAACCAAACGATGAATTAGTATTGGTTAGAAAAGTAAAGAACAAAGAAAACTATAATTTTGAAATTATAGATTACAAAAATAATTCTATTTTGTTTACTTACAATAGTAGCAAAAATGATATAAAAAGCATGAAAGAAATTATTTACTTACTTATTAAAAATTATGGTAGTCCAAATAATATTTCATTTGTTAATTTTTTTAAAAATACTCCAGCATCCATTCAAAATATATTAAGCAATTATAATATAAATATAGTAATTTTCAAATCTATTTATCGGAATTGTTTTAATAATTTATTAAAGAAAAAAAATATCAAGTATAGTAAAAAACAAATTACAAAAGAAGATTTTTATAACACTACAACTAGAAAAACAATCGCAAACAACAAAATCCAATTCAATAATATAAGATATAAAATAAAAACTAAATATTTAATTAAACAAAACACCAAAATAGTTTTGTATTACAACAACTCAAAAACAGATATATTTATAAAATATAATAATTCAATTTATAGAACCATTCCTACTAAAAAGATATATTCTAAAAAAGGAACTTCTAAGTATTAGGATGAGTATTTTTCTTATTTCATATAAAAAAATTAGATCCCCTCGAACCTAATCTTTACAAGTATAACCCATAGAAGATAGTTTTTCTTTTAACCCACGACTACTCTCTCCTATTTTAATGCCATTTTCTCCATTCAAATCATTTATAATATCAAATCTTAGAGACGTATCTTCTACTTCACTATTTCTTTTAATACTTAGGTTATCCAGTATGATACCTTTTTCTTTTATAGTAAGTAAGACTTGAATGCTATTTTTACTTTTCTTTATCTTTATTCCTGTTAATTCACTGTAAGCATTTTCTAAAGAAGTATTTAATGTATTTAAATAGGTTTCCTCTTCACTATATTTATCACTTAAAGTA
>JAAWCL010000199.1 GCA_022793235.1 Bacilli bacterium
ATTAAAAATTGATAAAATTCCACGAAAAAAAGAAACTTAAGATATATCTAATATATCTGGAACAAATATAGTAGAAGGAATGTGTGTATAGCAAGATGGAATAATTAATAATAAATTATCAAGAAGATTCAAGATAAAAACTGTATTAACACAAGATGATCCAAGATGTATGGAAGAAGTAATAACAAGAAGGCTAAAGCATTCAATAGAAAAAACAGGACAGGGATTTGGAAAGCTTCCAGATGCAATATTTGTAGATGGTGGAATAACACAAATGAGAGCAGCACAAAATGCAATAAATACATATAATTTACAGTTACCGATATATGGAATGGTAAAAAACGACAAACACACAACAAGAGCACTAATAGATGAAAATAGAAAAGAGCTACCATTATCAGAAAATTTAATGAAGCTAATAACAAATTTCCAAGACACAGTACATGATACTGCGATAAACTATCACAGAAAACTACGCGATAAAGCTATAACAAAATCAGCTTTAGACAATATTTCTGGAATAGGAGAAAGTAAAAAGCAACTATTATTAAAAGAATTTGGAAGTGTAGAAAAAATAAAACAAAGTAGTATAGAAGAGTTACAAAAAGTAAAAGGAATAAGCAAGCAATTAGCTATAAAAGTAAAAACAGAATTATAAGCATCAACATATTACGAAAACAAACACACAATACTAGTAAAAAAATAACAGTCTAAAAGTGTGAAAAATATTGACAATATAAAATAAGTTATATAAAATATGAATTAAAGTACAAAAAGTAGGAAAAATATAGGTATAAGAAATACGGAGGAATAGTAATGTTTGTAAATAGAAGAGATATGAAGGACGTGGATAATGGAATTACTTTAATAGCATTGGTTATAACTATAATTATATTGTTAATATTAGCAGGTGTGACTATAAATATAATAATAAATGGAGGATTAATTGACAAATCTCAAAATGCAACAGAAAAATACAAACAAGCAGAAACAGAAGAATTAGAAAGCTTAGATAATGCATTAGCAAAAATGAATTCAATAAACATGGGAGGAAAT
>JAAWCL010000046.1 GCA_022793235.1 Bacilli bacterium
ACAGATGGAACAAACTATAATGCCGTATCACAACCTAGTGGATATATACCAATGGGGGATGCAGATGAATTTGGAGCCCAAGCAACTGAGATGCTTCTAGATAGAGGAAATACAACGGATACAGTAACCTATAACTATAGACTAAGAATGTGGGTAGGAAGTAATTATCAAGTAAGTGGAGAAGAGAAACACTTTACCTTAAAAGTGAATGTATATGGAAATGATGGAGTAAGTGTAGAGGTGAATGGAGTAGAGCTAGATAAGAGTAGTGCGACAGTAAAATTAACAAACTCTTTACAGTTAAATGCAAGTACAACACCAGCATCACCTAGTGATAAGACTATTACTTGGACGTCTAGTAATGAAAAGATTGCAACGGTTACTAATACAGGGTTAGTGGAGACAAAAGGGGTAGGGACAACTACAATTACTGCCACAGCCTCAAATGGAAAGAGTGCTTCAGCAAATATCAAAGTAGAAGCTAATAACACAAATATAACAGGAGCTTATACCTATAATGAGACAACTTGTCCAACAGGAAGGGAAGAGACATGTCAACCTACAACATGTGTGATGAGTGGAACTTGTCCAGCAGGAACAGCAATAAGTTATAAAGTAAATGATACAACTACTCAAGACTTTTATGTATTAAAAGATAATGGGAGTACATTAACATTAATATCGAAAGACAGTGTTGTTTCTAGTGTATGGGATTCATCAGGCAACACTATAAATGGACCAAGAACAGCTACTCAAGCACTAGAAAATGCAACAAAAGAATGGACCAATTTATCTATGAATACTTATAATGAGAAAACAGGAATAGCTAGAAGAGCAAGATTAATAACAAAACAAGAAGCAGAATTCTTAGGCTGCAGAGCTTATGAGACTTCTTGTCCTATTTGGTTGGCTGATGGTGGCTCTTATCATTGGGTATCATCAGCGTATGTAAGTTCTTCTGAACTTGCTTGGGCTATTACTAATTCAAATCTTCGATATTTAGATGGTTATAGCGTTCTTAATCTTTATGCTGTACGTGCAGTAATTGATATTGATAAATAAATTCTTTTTATTAATAATAAAAATTTAGATTAGCTATTTTCCTTTTTTCTTATATATAATAAAAGAGTAGTATGAGGTAATTTAAAACTTTATTTTAATAAAGTGAAATTTATAATACTATACAATTTATTATGTCTTTTACGGTGATTTTTTGACATTTCTTTCTATGGAAGAATCTTGGTCAAAATTAGGTGGTTCTTGGTTAGATGGAGTTTTGGTTGGTGTATTTTCTTTTATCAATTCACATGGTAGATTAAGTTCTAATCAAGGAAGTCGGTTGGTTTCAAAACTATAACATAGTAAAAAAATTAAGTTATTTTTAATAATATATTTTATGTTATAGATAGAAAATGATTTTTAATACATAATTAATGAATATTGTTCCATTTTAATAATGGAGGTTAAATATGAAAAAGTTTATTTTATGTATTTTGGTTCTTTTATTTTTACTTTCTGGATGTACTACTACAGAGTATACACCTACTAAGAAGGTCGAAGAATTTATGGCAAAGTATCAAAACCTTGATAGTGAGGTTTTGTCTCAGCTTGATAAAATTGTTGCGAGTGATAAATCTTTAACTGATAATCAAAAAAAGGATTATATGGCTCTTATGAAAAGACAGTATCAAAATTTATCTTATAAGATTACAGATGAAAAAATTGAAGATGATAGTGCTAATGTTATTGTAGAAATAGAGGTATATGATTATATATCTTCTGTAAATAAAAGTGAAGATTATTATAACAATCATAAAGAAGAGTTTGAAGAAAAAGAAAAATATATGGACTATAAAATAACGGAAATGCAAAAAGTAAGTGATCGTAAACAATATGAGATTGTGTTTACTTTAAGAAAAGAAGATGATGGGTGGGTTATGGATAATATTTCTGATACAGATAGAGAAAAACTACATGGTTTATCAAATAAATAAAAAAATTAAAATAATATTTAATAATTAAACATATACTTTTTTAGGTGATAAGCTTGAAGAAATATATGTTTTTTTTAATTCTTTTTTTGATACCCTTCAATTGTTATGCTATAAGTGATAGTGCTCGTAGTAGTATTGTTATGGATATAGAAAGTGGTCGTGTTTTATATCAAAATAATGCAAATGAAAAAAGACTTATTGCTAGTATAACTAAAGTAATGACTGCTACTGTTGCTCTTGAAAATACTAAAGATTTAAATAAAAAAGTTAAGGCAGGGGAAGAGGTTTTAAAAATGTATGGAACAAGTATTTATATGGAAAAGGGAGAGACATTGACTATGAAGGATTTGCTTTATGGTCTTATGCTTAGAAGTGGTAATGATGCTGCTGTTGTGATAGCTAATGGAGTGAGTAAGAATGAAAAAGATTTTGTAAAATTGATGAATCAAAAAGCTCAAAAACTTCAGATGACAAATACTACATTTAAAAATTGTCATGGACTGGATGAAGAGACTAAAAATTATTCTACTGCTTATGATATGGCTCTTTTATCTCGTTATATTTATAATAAAGATTCTACATATCGTAAAATTATTAATACTTATAAATATACTACTCAAAGTAATAATAAAAGTTATTTGTGGTATAATCGAAATACTTTATTAAAGCAATATAAGTATTGTATTGGTGGAAAGACTGGATATACACCTAGTGCTGGTAAAACACTTATTAGTGTTGCTAAGAAAAATAATCTTATTTTAACTGCTGTAAGTATTAAAGATGCAGATCATTACGAAAATCACGAACAACTTTATGAATCGATTTTTAATAAGTATAAGAGATATCAACTTTTAGATAAAAAACATTTTAGTGTAGATGAAGAATATTATAAAGATGATTTATATATAAAAGATGATTTTTATTATCCATTGACATCATCTGAGCTTAAGAAAGTTAAAACGATTGTAAAAATTACTAAATTGAAAAATTATAAAGATAATGATGTGGTTGGAGAGGTTAATATTAAACTAGAAGATCAATTATTAAAAAAAGTTCCTATTTATGTATATAAAAAAGAGAAAAAGAAGCGTTTCTTTTTCTAGGTATTATTTATTTGGGGTGGAAAATCTAAAAAAATTGATACTTGGTCTGGCTCCAAATCTAAAACCAATTGCATCACTACCAATTCCACTTGATATAAACATTTCTGTATTTCCTAATTGATAATATTCTTTGAAATAAGTATATGAGTTTTCTCGTCTTATAAAGCAAATATCTTTTGTAAGGCATATTTGGCCATTTAAACTGTTTCCTGCTAGGATTAAATCAATATTGTATTTTCCTTCTAATTCTTTAAATGTATCTCCTTCATGCATTAAGACTATATGATAAAGACTGTTATTTTGCAGGTAAGTATTAAAGGCCTTTTCTATATTTTGGCCTTTTTTTATGGATGAAATACCTGTAATTAGAATTGGTGTGTTACTGTCTTTATAAATTAGATCACTATTATTATCTAAAACAGTAAAGCCACATTGTTTCATAATTGTTGTAAAATTATCATCATCTTCATCACCATTTATAGCATACATTCCAATATTTGCTGATAATTTTTTTAATGTCTTGATTAATTCTTCAATTTCTTCATCACTAATTGTATATTCTTCTTCAATTAAATCTCCTGTAAATATAATTAGATCAGGAGTTCTTTCATTTATATTTATTATTATTTTTTTTAGATCATTTATATCAATTGTTGAACCAAAATGTAGGTCAGAAAAGTGAATTATTTTTAGACTATCAAAACTATTTGGAATTTTTTTTGTTATTATTCTTTTTTCTTTAAATAATAGTCCATTTGTTGATATATATATTGTATAGATATAAAATAAAGAGAAAACTATAATAATATATAGAATTATTTTGAAAATAAAAATGGTTGTTTTTTTTCTTTTGTTTTCTTTTTCTTCTTGTTCAATTTCTTGGTGTATTTCTTTATTGATTTCTTCCCTGCTATTCACAAATTCATCTCCTCTTTATTTTTCTATTAATTCTATTTTATCATAACAATAAATAATTTTATAAATATTTTTGAAACTTTTAAAAGTTATGGTATACTTATTGTAGAGAGAATAGAAAAGGAGTGAGTTTATGTCCAAAAAACATAATAGGGGTATTTATTCCTCAAATAAAAATCAAAAATATAAAGATTTAAGTCAAGATATACAAACTTTAACTGTATCTTATACATTTTTAATGTCTACTTTAATTATTTTTCTATTATCGCTTGAGAGTTTTAGATTAGAATTATTTGGTAATAGTGTTTCACTTGCTATCTTTTTTATGCCTTTTGTATATTTTCTTGTGGATGTGATTTTGAAGGAAATAGGGTTAAAACCTGCTATTAAGGCCATTGTTACATCTATTTTTGTACTTTTTCTATTTAGTTTGGTAACGGATTATTTGTTTCATGTAGAATTTAGTCTTTTTAGATATATTGGTCTTATGCTTTCCTATTCTATTAGTCAATTTTTAAATACTTCTGTGTACTATTATATGTTAAGTAATTATAGAACTCCTTTATTTTTAGTCCTTTTTAATTTGGTGTTTGCCCTGTTAGTTAATAATATGATTTATATGTTTTTTACTTCTAATATGATTTTTACAACTCATTTTTGGTCAACTTATATTATCATTATTTGTATTCAAACTTTAGTATCTATGATACTTACTCTTATTTTAAATTTAATAGAACAAGGACTGGAGTTATAGATATATGAAAAATCATAGAAATGTTAACAGTAAAAAAAATAAAATTCCTTTTGGAGTTTTTGTAGGAATTTTTGTATCTATTATAGGACTAGTTGTTATTATTGTATCTTTTGTTATGAATTCTGCTATTTATTATAATCCTTATAAAGAACCTGAAACCTATTCTCCTAAAAGTATTGAAGAAACTTTTGTAGTTCCAGAAGAGGCACAATATAATAGGGCTTATCGTGTGTTTCATTATAAGGAAGGAAAAGCTTTATTTAACTATAGTAAGGTTTTGTTTTCTAAGCATGAACTGGAAGATATTCAGTTTAAAATGGAGGGTGGTTATGTCTATCAATTAAATGGTAAAACTATGTTTGTTGTTTATTTATATAATTTGTCAGATAAGGAAACTATAAATAAAATGATTGATATAGCCTTTTTGCATTATAATAAGACAAAAGCAGATCAAATCACTTATACTATAGAAAATTTACTTCCACTTCAATGTAAATCTGTAGAAATTGAAGTGGATAAAAAGGTTATAAATGCCTATGATTATACAATTAATCTTTCTTAGTATTGTAGTTTATGAGTCTTTAAAAAGAAGAAAAGAGGATTCGTTTTGGTTTGAATTCTCTTTTTGTTAACTTATTATAGAGAGTATAATAAGTAGTGTATTGTGCAATATGTGCATACAAATAGATGGAAAAATATTTTTTTGTTTGTAATCCATGTAGGCAAAGGAAAGTCCTAAGCAAGAATAGGGAATAAAATAAAGAATATCAATAATTGTGGGGGTAGTATCGGATGTAAGTATATGCATAATTCCAAATATGAAGCTAGATAGAAATAGATATAAATATTTATTTTTACATGCATCTAGATATGTTTTTCGAAATACAATTTCTTCGATGATAGGTGCTATGATTCCTGCTATTAAAATCATTAAGTATGGCATAGTACCAATCATATTTTGAACAATTTTTTCATTGTTAGAACCGCCACCTTGTAAAACTATATTGATAAATAAATTGGTAATAACCATACCTAAAAC